>CALRYR010000165.1:0-8342 GCA_943372425.1 Variovorax sp. YR752
TGAGGTCGCCTGCGGCCACCGCCTGTGCAACGTTCAGCGCACGCCCCAGGGGCCGCGTGATGCCGCGCGTCAGCCACCAGGCCAGCGCGCCCCCGAGCGCCAATGCAGCAACGGTCAGGCTGATGAGACCGATGCGGCCCGAACGGTAGAGCGCGTCGATGTCGGCCGCCGTGCGGTCGATTTCGCGCTGCTGATGCGTCAGCATGGCCTGGATGCTGCCGTCGTAGCCGGCCAGCATGGGCACCAGCCGGCTGTCGGTGATCTGGCTGGCCTCGGCCTGTTTGCCCTCGGCCTTGAGCTTGACGATGGCGTTGCGCAGGTCGATGTATTCGGTGCGGCGGCGCTTGATGTCCGCGCTCAGCGCGGCCTCCTCCGGCGATTCCAGCAGCGCCTCGAGCTCCTTCTGCGTCTCGGAGATCAGCTTGCTGGTGGTGGCGATGTTCTGCTGCAGGTTGGCCTGCACCGCGGCATCGTTGCTCTTGACCAAGGCAAAGGTCCGCACGCTGTTGTTGCTGGTGTTGCGCAGCCAGGTGGCGGCCAGACGCTCCTTGGCGAGCGAACGCTGCGCCATCTGTTCGGTGCCGTCGCCGACGCGCTGCAGGCCGATCACGCCGATGGCTGCGATCACGCCGGCGAATGCGAGCACCAGCGCGAAGCCCATGCCAAGGCGAGTGCCGATTTTCAGGTTCTTCATGTGTAGCCTCGTGGAGTTTTTTCTGTGGCTGGGCGGCGCTCAGGCGGCCAGCTTCTCGATCAGGCCCAGCTCTTCGCCGGACATGAGGCGGTCGATGTCGACCAGGATCAGCATCCGGTCGTCCAGGGTGCCCAGGCCGATGAGGTAGTCGGTGTCCAGCGCCGAACCCATCTGCGGGGCCGGCCGGATCTGCTCGGCACTCAGCGTGATCACGTCGGACACGCTGTCGACCACCATGCCCACCACACGGCCGCCGATGTTCAGCACGATCACCACCGTGAATTCGTCGTAGCGCGGTTCGCCCAGGTTGAACCGGATGCGCATGTCGATGATCGGCACGAGGATGCCGCGCAGGTTCACGACGCCCTTGATGTGCGCCGGCGCGTTGGCGATGCAGGTCACCGTGTCGTAGCCGCGCAGCTCCTGCACGCGCTGGATGTCGATGCCGTATTCCTCTTCGCCAAGGGTGAAGGTCACGACTTCGAGCCGACCGCCGACCAGGCTGTCCAGCATCTCGGGTCGTCGGTTGAGTACTTCTGTCATGGGTGTCTTTCGATAGATGTTGCGCGTGGAGTCCGCGTGGGGTGGTGGGAGACGGAGGCCAACGGCGTTGCGCGCGTCAGCTGAACTTCTGCATGATCCGGACGAGCTTGTGCCCGTAGTCCGGATCGGTGGCATAGCCGGCGCGCTGCAGGCCATGCGCCGCCGCCGCCGGGTCGTCGGTGCTCAGCACGTCGGCGTAGCGCGGGTTGCGCGTCATGAATTTCGCGTAGTCGGCAAAGGCCTCGTCGTAGGAGGCATAGGCACGGAACTTGGCGCGCACTTTCTGCGGCTCGCCATCGACGTACTCGGTGGTCAGGGTCTCGACGACCGGGCCCTTCCAGCTGCGATCGGCCTTGATGCCGAACAGGTTGAAGCTCTGGGTGCCGTCGTCGCCGCGGATCTCTCGCTTGCCCCAGCCCGACTCGAGCGCGGCCTGCGCCAGGATCAACGGCGCCGGCACGCCGCTCGCGGCACTGGCCGATTGGGCCGACGATCCCATGCGGGCCACGAAGTCGTCGACCTTGCCCTGCAACGAGGGGTTGTCGCCACCACCGGCGCCACGGTCGCCGTTGACGCGGTAGAGGTTCAGGTCGGCAGCGCCCGCACGCGTCGGCGAGGGCGACGAGCCGATCGGGATGCCGGCGTTCTCCTTCAGCGGGAACGCCACCAGCCGGTCCAGCGCGAAGCCGCCGGGCGGGCCGTCCGTGTCGATGGGGCCCTGCCCGCTCGCCGTGGCGGCGGCGCGGCCGAGCTGCGTGAGCATCGCCTCGGCCAGCCCCAGGCCGCGGCCCGACAGGTTCTGCGACAGCTGCTGGTCGAGCATCGAGCGGTAGACCTTCTCGTTCTGCCCGTCGATCAGCCCGCTCGACGGCGTGGCCTCGCGCATGCTCTTGAGGATCATGTTCATGAACATCGCCTCGAACTGCCGCGAGACCTGCTTGAGGCCCTCTTCCGGCGAGCTGCGCACGGTGCGGCGCAGGTCGCTGACGCCCTGCACGTCGAGCGCGAAGCGCTGATCCAGCGCGCCGTTGCGGGCGACGTCGCCGCCGCTCCAGGTGTTGGATGCCGTGACGGTCATGCCGCGTCCTCAGATGATCTCGAGCTCGGCGCGCAGCGCGCCGGCGGCCTTCATGGCCTGGAGGATCGACACCAGGTCCTGCGGATTGGCACCCAGGCTGTTCAGGCCCTTGACCACGTCGGACAGCGACGCGCCGCCCTTGACCATCTGCAGCGCACCACCGCCCTGGTTGACCGAGATCTGCGAGGTCTGCGCAGCCACCGTCTGGCCGCCCGAGAAGGCGCCCGGCTGGCTCACCACCGGCTCGGTGTTGATCACCACCGACAGGTTGCCGTGCGCCACGGCGCAGTCCTGCACGCGCACGTTCTGGTTCATCACCACCGAGCCGGTGCGGGCGTTCACCACCACACGGGCTGCGGCCTGGGTCGGCGTGACCTCGATCGCCTCGAGCCGTGCCAGGAAGCCCACGCGCGCCTCGGGCATGGGCGCGCGCACGACGATCACGCGGGCGTCCTGCGCCTCGGCCGTGCCGGGGCCGAACTCGCGGTTGATCGCATCGACGGCCTTGTTGGCGGTGCCGAAGTCGGAGCGGTTGAGTTCGACCGACAGCGTGCTTTCGGCACCGAGCGGCGCCTCGACGCCGCGCTCGACCAGGCCACCGGCCGGGATGCGCCCGGAGCCGAGCTGGTTGATCTGGACCTTGCTGCCGTTGGCCGACGCACCGGCGCCGCCGACGACCATGTTGCCTTGCGCCAGCGCGTAGGTCTGGCCGTCGACGCCCTTGAGCGGCGTCAGCAGCAGCGTGCCGCCGCGCAGGCTCTTGGCATTGCCCATCGACGACACCGTCACGTCGATGGCCTGGCCGGGCCGCGCGAAGGCCGGCAGCGTGGCCGTGACCATCACCGCCGCCACGTTCTTCAGCTGCATGTTCTTGCCTTCCGGGATCGTGATGCCCAGCTGCTGCAGCATGTTGTTCAGGCTCTGCACCGTGAACGGGGTCTGCGTGGTCTGGTCGCCCGTGCCGTCCAGGCCGACCATCAGGCCGTAGCCGATCAGCTGGTTGTCGCGCACCCCCTGGATGCTCGCGAGTTCCTTCAGGCGTTCGGCGTGGGCGGGCGCAGCCGAGACCACCGCACACAGCGCCACGAGGCCGAGGGTCGAACGCAGAGTGCGCGGGAAGGACATGACAGATTTCTTTCGGTTCTGAAGCGCAGCCATCAGAAGGGCATCACGTTGAGGAAGAAGCGCTGCATCCAGCCCATGTGCTGGGCTTCGTCGATGTAGCCCTTGGCCGTGTATTCGATGCGCGCGTCGGCCACCAGCGTCGACGCGACGGTGTTGGAGCCCGAGACGGTGCGCGGGTTGACCACGCCCGAGAAGCGGATGAACTCGGTGCCCTGGTTGATGCCCATCTGCTTCTCGCCGCTGACGAGCAGGTTGCCGTTGGGCATCACGTCGGTCACGGTCACGGTGATCACGCCGTTGAAGGTGTTGTTGGCGTTGGCGCCGCCCTTGGCGGTGAGCACGTTGTCGCCCGATAGGTTGGTGTCCTGGCCGTTGAGCAGCGAGCCCAGCAGCTTCGGAATGCCGCCGGCGAAGGTGCCGGTGGTGCTGCCGGCGCGGCTGGCGTTGGCGCCCGAGGCCTTGCTGGCGTTGACCTTCTCGCTGATCACGACGGTCAGGATGTCGCCGATGTTGCGCGGCCGACGGTCCTCGAACAGCGCGTTGGCACCGGGGCCTTCGCGGAAGATCGCGCCGGTGGGCCGGCGTGCCGGTGCGGCGGCGTAGTTGTCGGCGCGCGCCGTCATCGGCTGGTGCACCAGCGGCTCGCGCGGGATCTGGGCGCAGCCCGCCCCCACCACGGCCGCGAGCAGCGCCAGGGTGCGCGCTGCGGGCGCAGCGACACGGCGTGCGGGAAGAACGGGGCAGCGCATGGTCATCACAGCTGGGCGAGCTTGGCCAGCATCTGGTCCGAGGTCTGCACGGCCTTGCTGTTGATCTCGTAGGCGCGCTGCGTGGTGATCATGTTCACCAGCTCCTCGACCACGTTGACGTTCGATGCCTCGACATAGCCCTGCGTCAGCGTGCCGGCGCCTTCGATGCCCGGCGTCACCGCGTTGGGTGCGCCCGATGAATCGGTCTCGGTGTAGAGGTTCTCGCCCATGCTCTGCAGCCCGGTCGGGTTGAGGAAGGTCGCGAGCTGCAGCTGGCCGACCTGCACGGTGGCCGTGGTGCCGGCCTGCGTCACCGTGACCGTGCCGTCGCGCGCGATGGTCATGCTGGTGGCGTCCGCCGGAATCGTGATCTGCGGCTGCACCTGGAAGCCGCTCGCGGTCACCAGCTGGCCTTCGGCATTGGTCTGGAACGAACCGTCGCGGGTGTACGAGGTGGTGCCGTCGGGCATCTGCACCTGGAAGAAACCGCCGCCGTTGATGGCCACGTCCTTCGGGTTGTCGGTCTTGGTCAGGTTGCCTTGCGAATGCAGGCGCTCGGTGGCGACCACGTGCACACCGGTGCCCAGTTGCAGGCCCGAAGGCAGGCGCGTCTGGTCGGAGGTCTGGCCGCCGACCTGGCGCATGTTCTGGTACATCAGGTCTTCGAAGACGGCACGGCTGCGCTTGAAGCCGGTGGTGCCGACGTTGGCCAGGTTGTTGGAGACGACGTCGAGCTGCGTCTGCTGCGCATCGAGGCCGGTCTTGGCGATATAGAGGGAACGGATCATGGGAAATACTCCTGTGGAACGGCGTCAGGCGCGGGGCTCAGCCGTAGGCCAGCAACTTGTTGGCGGATTGCGCATTGGTGTCGGCGGTGCTGATGGACTTCATCTGCATCTCGAAGCTGCGGGCGTTGGCGATCATGGCCACCATGGCCTCGACCGGATTCACGTTGCTGCCTTCGACCACGCCGCTGACCACCGTCACGGCGGGATCGGCTTCGGCAGGCTGCAGGCCCTCGCGCATGCGGAACAGGCCGTCGTCGCCGCGCACCAGGTCGACCGCAGGCGGGTTCACCAGCTTCAGGCGGCCGACCTCGGCCAGGCCCACGGCCGGGTCGCCTGCGCCGCGCGCAGAGATCAGGCCGCTGGCCGCCACCGTGGCCGTCGAGCCCGGCGGGATGGTCAGCGCGCCGCCTTCGCCGACCACCGGGCGTCCGCCCATGGTGGTGAGCTGGCCGTCGGCCGCGATCTGCAGGTTGCCCACGCGGGTGTAGGCCTCGCCGGTCGCGGTCTGCACCACCAGCCAGCCGTCGCCCTTGACGGCCACGTCGAGTTCGCGGCCGGTCTCGGTCATGGGGCCGTTAGTGAAATCCGCGCCCGGCGTGGTGGCGACCACGAAGGAGCGCGTCTGCGCCTCTTCGCCGACCACCGGCACGGCGCGGAACGCGTTGACCTGGGCGCGGAACCCAGGGGTCGACACGTTCGCCATGTTGTTGGCAACCGAGGCCTGTTGTTCCATGGCCTGCTTGGCGCCACTCATCGCGACATAGAGCATTCGATCCACTGGGTTCTCCTGAAAGCGGGTGAAGTAGGAAGCGCGCGGCGCGTCAGCGGATCTGCATCAGCGTCTGCATGATCTGGTCCTGCGTCTTCACGGTCTGCGCGTTGGCCTGGTAGCTGCGCTGCGCGACGATCAGGTTGACCAGTTCGGAGGTCAGGTCGACGTTCGACGACTCCAGTGCGCCGGCGGAGAGCGAGCCCAGCTTGGTGCCCGCGCCCGGCGTGCCGGTGAGGGCCTGGCCGGAGGCCGCGGTTTCCTTCCACACGTTCTCGCCCGCTGGCTCCAGGCCGTTCGGATTGGCGAAGGAGCTGAGCACCACCTGGCCGAGCAGCTGCGTCTTCTCGTTCGAGTAGGTGCCGGTGATCGTGCCGTCGGGGTTGATCGAGAAGGCGGTCAGCTGGCCCGAGCTGTAGCCGTCCTGCCCCAGCTCGTTGATGGCGTTGGCATTGCCGAACTGCGTGGTGCCGCTGAGGTCGACCGTGGTGTTGATCGGCGCCGAGCCGTTGGTGAAGGTCAGCGCGGGCACGGTGAAGGTGCCGTTGGCGGGCGTCACCATCTTGCCGGCCGTGTCGAAGGTGTACTGGCCCATCGGAACCGGCGGCGTCGCGGTAGAGATCGGCGCGCCGTCGATCGTGCCGTACACGTCCCAGGCGTTGGCGCCGGTCTTCACGAAGTAGGCGCCCAGCTCGTGCGGGTTGCCCAGCGAATCGTAGATCGGGCCGAGGGCGTTGGAGTAGTTGTACGTCTCCGAATCGTTGGCGTCGAAAGGCGTCTTGGTCGGCGTCGTGACGCGCGAGTCGAGGTTGAACTCGGCACCGATCGTGGTCGTGGCCTTCGGCGTCATCGACGCCGTCGGGATCTGGATTGGCGACGGCGTGCCGCCGTTGATCGTGCCGTTGGCCGACACGCCGTAGCCCGTGAGCTGGAGGCCGGCGGCGTTGACGATGTAGCCGCTGTTGTCGCGGGTGAACTGGCCGTTGCGCGAGTAGTTGATCTCGCCGCTCTCGCTGGCCAGGCGGTAGAAGCCGTCACCGTTCAGGATGGCCACGTCGAGCGGACGGCTGCTGCTCTGCGTCACGCCCTGGGTGAAGTTCTGCACCACGCCGGACACCGAGGCACCGAGGCCGACGCGCGAGCCGGCATACACGTCCTGGAAGGTGGCGGCGGCCGACTTGAAACCGATCGTGTTGGAGTTGGCAATGTTGTTGCCGATGACGTCGAGGTTCGAAGCGGCTGCGGCCAGACCGCTGATGCCTTGGGAGAAAGCCATGATGAAGGTCCTTGTTTCAGTGCAATGAAGAGATGAATGAGTGAAGGCGTGGTGTTCAGAGGAACATGCGCACGTCCGACAGGCCGATGCTCTTGCCCGTCGAAAGGTCGAGCGTCACGCCATTGGTGCCCTGCTTCACGGCAGCGACCTGCGTGAAGGTGAGCGCCGTGGCCGACACCGATGCGCCGGCGCCGACGGCCGTCACGCTGAACTGGTAGTTGCCCTCGGCGACCACTTCGCCGGCGTCGTTCTTGCCGTCCCACTTGGCGCCGTTGGCGCCTTCGCCGAGCGCGCCGAGTTCCATCGTGCGGACCTTGTTGCCGTTGGCGTCGGTGATGGTCACGGTCACGTCGGTGGCACCGTTGGCTGGCAGCTCGACCGCGAAAGGCACTTCCTTGGGCGTCTTCACGCCCGTCGTCTCGTCCTCCGACATCTGCAGCGACAGCGTGTTGCCGGGCGACAGCACGGCGTAGCCGATCAGCGAAGCGGCCTGCAGCACCTGGCTGGCGTCGCTTTGGCTCACCAGACCCTTGAGCGTGGCGTTGAGCTGCTCGATGCCGCTGACCGTGCTCATCTGCGCGAGCTGCGAGGTGAGCTCGGCGTTCTCCATCGGGTTGAGCGGGTCCTGGTTGTTCAGCTGGGTGACCAGCAGCTTCAGGAAGCGCTGTTCGCTGTCGGCATTGGTGGTGCTGGTGGTCGAGGTGGCTGCAGCAGCGGTGTCCGTGCTGGTCGCGGAGGAGGTCGAGGTGATGGCCATGGTGTGGAGTGAGAAGTGAAGGTGGAGCGTTACTGGCCGACGGTGAGCGTCTTGACCATCAGCGTCTTGGCGGTGTTGAGCACCTCGACGTTGGCCTGGTAGCTGCGAGACGCGGAGATCATGTTGGTCATCTCCTCGACGACGTTCACGTTCGCCATGGCCACGTAGCCTTCGGGATTCGCATGCGGGTTCTTGGGGTCGTAGACCATCTTGGGCGGCGAGGTGTCTTCGCGGATCGACGCCACCTTGACGCCACCGACATCGCTGCGGCCCGAGCCCGCGACCTCGAACACCACCTGCTTGGCGCGGTAGGGCTGGCCGTCCGGGCCAGCCACACTCTCGGCGTTGGCCAGGTTGCTCGCCGTGACGTTCATGCGCTGCGACTGCGCCGTCATGGCAGAACCCGCCACGTTGAAGATGTTCATCGAGTTGCTGGGGAAGGGCATGCGTTCTCTCCGACGGTGGTGACCGCGTTATTGCTGGACGGCCGACATCAGCGTCTTGATCTTCGAACTCAGCACCGTGAGGTTCGATTCGTAGCGCAGCGCGTTGTCGGCGAAGTT
>CALRYR010000166.1:0-8338 GCA_943372425.1 Variovorax sp. YR752
CCACGTTCAACGGCCGCATCGTCTCGGTCTACGGCAACGCGGTGCAGTTCGCGGCGCAGAACCAGGTCGTGGCCATCAACAAGGGCCTGCGCGACGGCATCGAGAACGGCCACGTGCTGGCCATCCTGAAGAACGGCGAGACCATCATCGACAAGACCGGTGGCACCAAGGAAACGCTCAAGCTGCCGAACGAGCGCATCGGCCTGCTGATGGTGTTCCGTCCCTTCGAACGCGTGTCGTACGCCCTGGTGCTCGAGATCAGCGACACGCCGAAGGTCGGCGACCTGCTCGTCAACCCTTGAGCACCGTTCCAAGCTGACGCACTGCGTGGACCGCGAAGAGCTGGCCGGCTGGCTGCGACTCACGCTGAGCCACGGCATCGGCGACACCACCGCGCGCCGGCTGCTGGCGGCTTTCGGGCTGCCCGAGGACATTTTCCGGCAATCGTCCGCCGCGCTGGGCGAGTTCGTGACGCCCGCCCAGGTTGCCGCGCTGGGAAAACCGCCAGACGGCCTCGATGCGCAGATCGACCAGACGCTGCGCTGGCTGCAGGACACCGGGCCCGACGGCGCCGTGCGGCGCGTGCTGACGCTGGGCGACGCCGGCTACCCCGCGTCTTTGCTCGAGACGGCCGACCCGCCGGTCATGCTCTACCTGCTCGGCGCCGCGGACTTCGACCTCACCCAACTCGGCCAGAGCCTGGCGATCGTGGGCAGCCGCAACCCGACGCCGCAAGGCGAGGCGAACGCGAAGGCCTTCGCACGCGCCTTCGTCGAGGCCGGCATCCCGGTCGTCTCGGGCCTCGCGCTGGGCATCGACGGCGCGGCGCACCAGGGCGCGCTCGACGGTGCTGCCGGCGTGCCGGGCCGGCTGGCCACCGTGGCGGTGGTCGGCACCGGCCTCGACCGCGTGTACCCGGCCCGGCATCGCGCGCTGGCGCACCGCATCACGGCGCACGGACTGATCGTCAGCGAATTCGCGCTCGGCACGCCGCCGCTGAACCAGAACTTTCCGCGGCGCAATCGCATCATTTCCGGCCTGACCCGCGGCACGCTGGTGGTGGAGGCGGCGCTGGCCTCGGGCTCGCTCATCACCGCCCGCATGGCGTCCGAACAGGGGCGCGAGGTGTTCGCGATCCCGGGCTCCATCCACTCGCCGCAGTCGCGCGGCTGCCATGCATTGATCCGCCAGGGTGCCAAGCTGGTCGAGTCCGTGCACGACGTGCTGGAAGAGCTGCCACCCGACTCACCCGCCACCGCGACGACCGGCCGCGCGCCAGCAAACGGCATCACCACGCCGCCGGAAGCCGCCGCCCTGCTCGCATCGATCGGCTTCGACCCGGTCGGGCTCGACGAACTGGTGGCGCGCACCGGCGAGAGCACCGCACGGCTGCAGGCGCTGCTGCTCGAACTCGAGCTGGCCGATCAGGTGGCACGGCTGCCCGGCGGCCTCTTCCAGCGCCAGGCACGCGGCTGACGCACGTTCCGCGCGTCGGGTTGCGCAGCATCCACGCAACATCACGGGCGCAGCGCCACCGCTGGGCTATATTGAACCCATGTTTGAAGTGCTCGTGTTCGTCTACGAAAACTACTGGCGCGGCGACGCGTGCCCCGAACCCGAGCAATTGAGCCGCAAGCTCAGCGCGCACGGCTTCGAGGCCGACGAGATCCGTGCTGCCTTGCAATGGCTCGACGAACTCAGCGCGGTGACGCAGGGCCTGCCCCTGGAGCGCGGCATCGACGCGTCCGAGGTGACGATCGGGCCCCGCACCACCGCCGGCAGCGTGCTTGCCCCGTCGGACGGCGCGATGCGCATCTACTCTGCCGCCGAACAGGACCAGCTCGGAGCCGAATGCCTGGGCTTCATCCATTTCCTCGAGGCTGCGGGCGTGCTGTCGGGAGCATTGCGCGAGATCGTGATCGAACGCGCGATGGCCACGACCGAGCAGCCGGTCGCCCTGGACGAACTCAAGATCATCCTGCTGATGGTGCACTGGAGCAGCGGCATCGAGCCCGACGCACTGGTGCTCGACGAGCTCTGCGACGGGCGCGAAGGCCGCATCGCGCATTGAACGCTGCCGGCTGGCTCGACCGGAAAAGCGTCAGTCCAGCAGACGCTCGGGGTTGGCGTCCAGCTTGGCCAGCGCCTCGCGCGTGGCGCGCACGGTGAGCGTCTCTTCCTCGGCCGGCACCAGCAGGCCGGCCTGCAGGTAGGACGCCAGGCGACCGGCCTGGATCAGGAAGCTGCGGCCATCGGCCGAAGCGAACAGGTGCAGCTGCTTGCGCGCACTGCGCCAGACGAACTGCACCTGACTCGCCCGGTTGTTGTGGTCGAGCATGAACCAGTTGCCGACCTGCAGTTCGTGGGCCCACGCCAGCATGTCTTCCTCGACCTTGACGCCCGTGTCCGGCACCACCTCGATGGAGGCGGCGTCGACGCCCAGCAGCAGTTCGATGCTGGCCGCGTCGAGCGGCAGGTCGCTCGTGCCCTCGTCGCTGACGAAGTCCTCGAGGTTGGCCAGGCGCACGGCCATCGCCTCGATCTTGGCCTGAGGGATCGCCTCGGTCTTGGACATGAAGGCATCGGACAGCGTCGCGCCGATGGTCTTGATGTGCGCCTCCTGCGGATCGCCGACGATGCCGAGCAGCGCCATGCCGGCGCGCAGGCGCTGCAGCAGCTTGGGCAGGTCCTGGATGACGCGGGTGCGGTCGTTGCGGTTGGGCTTGGCGCTGGCCGCCCACACCAGCTCCGACGCAGCACGCTTGAGCGTGACGGTCTGGTCGTCCTGCGCGCCGTACTTGAGCGCGGCGATGGCCAGCACCTCGGCCCATACCTTGAACAGGAACTCGCGGATCTCGTCGCGCACCGGCATGTCGTTGAGCATCTTGCGCAACTCGATGGTGTACTGGATCGCCATCGTCTCCTTCTGCTCGACCTGCTGCGCGACGCTCATCACGCGCTGCGTGGTGTCGCTCTGGGTCAGGTACTTGTTCAGGAAGGCGACGAATTCGTCGAACACCAGCTTGAAGACGCGTTGGCCGGTCTCGGGGTACTGCTCGATCACCTGCACCACGCGGCGAATCTCGCCCTCGAGCGCGCTGCCCGAAATGGCGGCGGCGTCGAAGCCCATCACGACCGAGCCCATGCGGTCGATCAGCATGCGCGCCGGGTGCTGCAGCGTGCCGAAGAACTCGGGCTCGGCGATCGCCACCCGCAAGACCGGCATCTGCAGGCGCGCGAACCAGACGCGCGCCGAGAAGGGAATGCGCTCCTCGGCCAGGATGGCCTGGAACATCAGCGCGACGATCTCGACCGTTGCCTTGTCGGCGGTGGTCGGCGCACGGCGCTTGAGCTCGCTGCTGCGGCGACGCAGGTCGGCCGCACTGTTCTGCAGCGCAGTCGCCTCGTTGCCGACCACGTACTGCGACGACGCCGCCTGGTAGGCCGCGCCGGCATCGGCAATGGCTTCGGCGAAGGCCTGCGGCACCATCACGCCGCCCCCGGCCATGGCGCCGTGGCCGCCCGACCCGCGCTGCGGCGAGAAGTCGCCGCCGATGCGGGCGGTGACGAAGCGCTTGAGATTCATCAGCACGCCCTGGGCCCGCTGGCGGGCCATGAGCAAGGGCGTGCCGCCGGTGGCCCCCATCACATTGCCGGCGGGCATCGTGCTACCGCCCGGTCCGCGTCCCTGCATGCCGCCCTGGCCCACCCCCGGCGCGAAATGCTGCGTCCCCGTCGCGACCTGGCCATGCTGGAAGCCCGCGCCGCCAGCGCCGCCCCCGCCCAGGGGCACGGCGCCCGAACTGGACCCGCCGGTGCGTTTCACGAAACTCTTCAGGTCGATCTCGGGCATCACGCCCTTCTCGATCAGGTAGGTGTTGGCAGCCTTGTAGGCCTCGGCGGCGGCCTCGACGATCTGGCGTTCGATCACGTCCTGCACCCGGATCCAGAGCACCCGCGTCAGGCCGACCGCCAGCCACTGCTCGACCAGCACCTTGGCGAGCGCCTCGGGCCGGAGCACGTCCTTGCTGTCGAGTTCGACACCGTCTTCCAGGTACTGCACGCGCAGGCGCAGGTCGTTGATTTCGAAATTCGCCTTGCCCTGGATGGCCTGCGCCAGGCGGGACGAAAGAATGGTGGTCTCGACGACGTCGTCGCCCATCAGTTCCAGCCGCAGCGAATTGGAATTGCCGCTGGCGACCGCGACGCCGAGCGTCTTGCGCCAGGCCACCTGGGACGCCGTCACCCAGCGCGCGCCCTGGCCCTGGAAGGCCAGGAAATCGTCGCGCCAATTCTGCATGTCGCGGGCGCTGCCCATCCCGTTGGCCGCCGACGTGAGCCGATCACGGATCGCCTGCTCGGTCGGTTCGATCGCCGCGACGGTGGCGGAGACGAAGCGTTCGCGCGTTTCGCGCGCGATTTGCAGGGAGATGGCGTGAGGCCGCGCTGTGCTCATGAAAAGTCAGATTTGCAAGTAAACGTCATCGAACCCTGCGAGCTTGCCCGGGTCTGACGCGGTGCACAAGGGCGCACCATGCTCGGCTACCCGAACGGCGTCGATGAACCGGCCGATTTGACCACGCCGCGGCCCGTCAGACCGTGGCGCCGGCGTTCGGGTCGTCCGGGTCGCCGTCGCGCTTGGGCGGCGCCTTGATCAAATCTTCGCGCTTGACCCCCAGCCACATGGCGATCGCCGCGGCCACGAAGCATGACGAATAGATGCCGAAGCAAATGCCGATGGTCAGCGCCAAGGCAAAGTAATGCAGCGTCGGCCCGCCGAAGAAGAACATCGACAGCACCACCAGCTGGGTGGAGCCGTGGGTGATGATGGTCCGGCTGATGGTCGAGGTGATGGCGTTGTCGATCGTCTCGACGGTGCTCATCTTTCGATAGCGCCGGAAGTTCTCGCGGATGCGGTCGAAGATCACCACCGACTCGTTGACCGAGTAACCCAGCACCGCCAGCACCGCCGCCAGCACCGCCAGCGAGAACTCCCACTGGAAGAAGGCGAAGAAGCCCAGGATGATGACCACGTCGTGCAGGTTGGCCAGCACGGTCGACAGCGCGAACTTCCACTCGAAGCGGAAAGCCAGGTAGATCATGATGCCCACCACCACCATGGCGAGCGCCTTGATGCCGTTGGTGGTGAGTTCCTCGCCGACCTGCGGTCCGACGAACTCGTTGCCGCGCAGCACGGCGGTCGGGTCGACCGCCTTGAGGGCGTCCATCACCTGCGCGCTCTGCTGCGCGGAGGTCTGGCCCTTCTGCACCGGCAGGCGGATCTGCACGTCGCGCGACGTGCCGTAGTTCTGAACCTGCACGTCGGGGTAGCCGAGCTTGCCGACCGTCTCGCGGACCTTGCCGACGTCGACCGACTGCTGGTAGGCGACTTCCATCACCGTGCCCCCGGTGAATTCGACCGACAGGTGCAGCCCGCGGTGGAACAGGAAAAACACCGCCAGCGCGAAGGTCACGAGGGAGAAGAGGTTCAGCACCTTGGCATGGCGCATGAACGGGATGGTCTTGTGGATGCGGAAGAATTCCATGGCCTGCGCCCCTTATTTCGCTTCGACCACGGCCGTGCCGTCGGTCTTGGGTCGCCACACCGTGCCGATCGACACGCTCTTGAGCTTCTTCTTGCCGCCGTACCAGAGGTTCACCAGGCCTCGCGAGAAGAACACGGCCGAGAACATCGAGGTCACGATGCCGATGCAGTGCACCACCGCGAAGCCGCGCACCGGGCCGGAACCGAAGGCCAGGAGGGCCACGCCGGCGATGAGCGTCGTCACGTTCGAGTCGAGGATGGTGCCCCAGGCGCGGTCGTAGCCGGCGTGGATGGCCGCCTGCGGCGAGGCACCATTGCGCAGCTCTTCGCGCACGCGCTCGTTGATCAGCACGTTGGAGTCGATCGCCACGCCGATGGCCAGCGCCATGGCGGCGATGCCCGGCAGCGTGAGCGTGGCCTGCAGCATCGAGAGGATGGCCACCAGCAGCAGCAGGTTGACAGCCAGCGCGATCGACGAGAACACGCCGAACAGCGCGTAGTAGGCGCACATGAAGACCATGATGGCGATGAAGCCGTACATCACGCTCTTGAAGCCCTTGTCGATGTTGTCGGCACCCAGGCTCGGGCCGATGGTGCGTTCCTGGATGATCTCCATCGGCGCGGCCAGCGAGCCGGCGCGCAGCAGCAGCGCGAGGTCGTTGGCTTCCACCACGTTCATCGAACCGGAGATCTGGAAGCGGTTGCCCAGTTCGCCGTTGATCGACGGGGCGGTGAGCACTTCGCCCTTGCCCTTCTCGAAGATCAGCATGGCCATGCGCTTGCGGTAGTTCTCGCGGCTCACGTCGCGCATGATGCGGCCGCCCTTGGCGTCCATCGTCAGGTCGACCTTGGGCTGCTGGGTCTGCGAATCGAAGCCGGGCTGCGCGTCGGTCAGGTTCTCGCCGGTGACCAGCACCTGCTTCTTGACGATGACCGGGCGGCCTTCGCGGTCGAGGAAGCGCTCCGAGCCGAAGGGCACGGGGCCGTTGCCCAGCTCGGCGGCGCGGCCTTCGGTCGACTCGTCGACCAGGCGCATCTCGAGCGTGGCGGTGCGACCCAGGATGTCCTTGGCCTTGGCCGTGTCCTGCACGCCGGGCAGCTGCACGACGATGCGGTCCAGGCCCTGCTGCTGGATCACCGGCTCGGCCACGCCGAGTTCGTTGATCCGGTTGTGCAGCGTGGTGATGTTCTGCTTGAGCGCCGCGTCCTGCAGGCGGCGGGCCGCCTCGGGCTTGATGGAGGCGGTCAGCTTCCAGTCGCTGCCTTCCTGGCTGTCGACGGTCGTGAGGTCGGGGAACTGATCCTGCACCAGCTGCTTGGCAGCTTCGAGGCTGGCCGCGTCGCGGAAACGCACCTCGATGGTCTGGCCGTTGCGGCTCACCGCGCTGCCGCGGATGTTCTTGTCGCGCAGGCTGGTGCGCAGGTCGCCGGCGAAGGACTCGGCCCGCTTGTCGATCGCGCCCTTCATGTCGACCTGCAGCAGGAAGTCGACGCCGCCGCGCAGGTCGAGGCCCAGGTACATCGGGAACGCATGCAGCGCCGTCAGCCAGGTCGGCGAGCGCGACACCAGGTTGAGCGCCACCACGTAGGGCGGGTCGCTGGCGTCGGGCACCAGCGCGCGCTGCAGGACGTCACGCGCCTTGAGCTGGTCGTCCGTGGTGGCGAAGCGGGCGCGCACCGAGGTGGCATCCAGCGTCATCATGTCGGGCGTCAGGCCGCCGGCCTTGAGCGCTTCCTGCACGCGGGCCTGCGTGCCCGCGTCGACCTTCACGGTCGCCTTGGCTGCCGACACCTGCACCGCAGGGGCCTCGCCGAAGAAATTGGGCAGGGCATAGACGAGCCCCACCAGCAGCACGATCACGATGATCGCGTACTTCCAGACCGGGTAACGGTTCATGATCGCGCTTTGTGCGGCAGTGCCGCATGGACTGACAAAACTTACTTGATGGCGCCCTTGGGCAGCACCTGAACCACGGCCGTGCGCTGGATCTTCACTTCCACGCCACCCGCGATCTCGAGACCGAGGTACTGGTCACCCAGCGAGGTGATCTTGCCCAGCAGGCCACCGGCCGTGGCCACTTCGTCGCCCTTGGCCAGCGCTTCGATCATGGCCCGCGCTTCCTTCTGACGCTTCATCTGGGGGCGGATCATGACGAAGTACAGCACCACGAACATGAGCACCAGGGGCAGCATGCTGCCCAGGGAGGACAACATGTCGCCGCCTGCGGCAGCGGCCGGTGCGGTCTGGGCGAAAGCAGAGGAAATGAACAAGAGAGTCTCCAACAGAAGAGCGGGGTAGAAAGGGCGCGGACAGGGGTTCGCGCCGACGTGGCCGCGATGGAACGGCCACGGCGCATGGCAGGGGGGCCACGCGCAGCACCGGGCATTGTATTCGTCGGGGCGCGACGCTTCGGGACCTTCCCCGCGGAAGCCCCCGGGACATTCCGACGGCCGCAGCCACACCGTCGGAGACCTGGAAAACGACAACGGGCCCTGCATGGGCCCGTTGGAATACAAAAATGTTGCGAGGCGCCCCGACACGAAGGAGGGAGGAGGGAGGAGGAGGAGAATCGCCCCGGGATTTCGACGCGGCACCGGGACGGCGCCACGAAGACCTCGCAACATGAAAACAGTCGGCTCCTGAAGAGCCAGTGCCGGTATGAGCAGCGGCCGGCGAACCCGGTTCCCGATGCGGCGGCATGGTTTTGTGACGAATTGCTTCGAGACGCGGCGTGCCGTCCGACCCTTCAAGGCTCGGGGTGGATGACGCTGCGGCCGGCCACCCCACTTAGT
>CALRYR010000167.1:0-8315 GCA_943372425.1 Variovorax sp. YR752
GCCCAGCGGCTGCGCGCCGTTGGTCACCTGCTTGGCGACGTTCATGATGTCCGGCGTCACGCCGAAGGCATCGGCGCCGGTGAGCGCGCCCATGCGGCCGAAACCGGTGATGACCTCGTCGAAGATCAGCAGGATGTTGTTGGCGGTGCAGATGTCGCGCAAGCGCTGCAGGTAGCCCACCGGCGGCACGATCACGCCGGCCGAGCCGGACATCGGCTCGACGATCACGGCCGCGATGTTCGATGCGTCGTGCAGCGCGATCAGGTCGAGCAGGCGGTCGGCCAGGTGCGCGCCTTCGGTCGGCATGCCGCGCACGAAGGTATTGCCGGGCAGCACGGTGTGCGGCAGGTGGTCGGCTTCCACCGCTTGGCCGAACAGCTTGCGGTTGCCGCCGATGCCGCCGACCGAGATACCGCCGAAGTTGACGCCGTGGTAGCCCTTCTCGCGGCCGATCAGCCGCGTCTTGCTGGCCTGGCCCTTGGCGCGCCAGTAGGCGCGGGCCATCTTGAGCGAGGTGTCGGCGGCTTCGGAGCCCGAGCCGGTGAAGAAGACATGGTCGAGGCCCGCGGGCGTGAGTTCCTTGAGCTTGTTGGCCAGCTCGAAGGAGGCCGGGTGGCCGAACTGGAAGGCCGGCGCGTAATCGAGCTAGGCGATCTGGCGGCTCACTGCTTCGGTGATCTCCGGGCGGCCATGGCCGAGGCCGGTGCACCACAGGCCCGACAGCCCGTCGAACACCTTGCGGCCGCTGTCGTCGGTGAAGTAGGCACCCTTGGCCTCCACCACCATGCGCGGATCGGCCTTGAAGTTGCGGTTGCCGGTGAAGGGCATCCAGTGCGCGTCGAGCCAGGCGGCGTCGGTGCGGGAGGCGGCAGGCGGGGTCGGGGCGGTGAGGGTGGACATGGACGGCGGGCGTTGGGTGCAAGGGATGAATCGGCTCGCCGGATTGTTCGCCGCGCGCTTATTCCTGAAAATGGCGCAATATCAAAGTTCACTTGAGCATCCATGCAAGTAAAGCCGCCCCCGAAGTCCTCCGAAAAATCACGCGCCCTGCTCGGCCAGCTGAGCGACATGGACCTGCGCCTGCTCAAGGTGTTCAAGAGCGTCGTCGAGTGCGGCGGCATGGCGGCGGCCGAGCTGGAACTCAACATCGGCACCTCCACCGTGAGCCGCCACGTCAAGGACCTGGAGACGCGCATGGGCCTGGTGCTGTGCCGTCGCGGGCGGGCCGGCTTCGCGCTCACGCCCGAGGGCCAGCGCGTGTACGACGAGACGCTGCGTCTGCTGGCTTCCGTCGAGGCCTTTCGCAGCAGCATCGACGACATCCACCACCGCATGGGCGGGCAGCTCGACGTGGCGGTGTTCGACAAGACGGCGAGCAACCCGCAGGCACACGTGGGCGACGCCATCGCGCGCTTCTCAAAGCGGGCTCCCGAGGTGCGGCTGAACATCCACGTCGGCTCGATCAACGCCATCGAGCGCGGCGTGATCGACGGCCCGTTCCAGGTCGGCATCATCCCGGCCCACCGCAGCTCGAAGACGCTGGCCTATGCCGACCTGTTCGGAGAGACGATGCAGCTGTATTGCGGCGCGCGCCATCCGCTGTTCGGTGCGGCGCATGCCGGCTTGACGTGGGAAAAACTGCGCGCCCACGCCTTCGCCGGCCTGGGCTTCCACTCGCCCAACATGGAGCTCAGCCACCGCGCCCGGCTGGTGCGCAAGGCCACCGGCTTCGACCAGGAGGCAATCGCGATGCTGGTGTTGTCCGGCCAGTACCTGGGCTTCCTGCCCGACCACTACGCCAAGGGTTTCGAGCAGGACGGGCTGATGCAGACAGTGGCGCCCAAGCGCTTCCGCTACGCCTGCCGCTTCGTCAGCGTGCTGCGGCGTTCGCCGGCGCCGTCGCGTGCGGCGCAGCTGTTCCAGGAATGCCTGGTGGCGGCGCACGAAGGCGGCTGAGTGGCCGGATACTTGCAATGCATTCATCGCAGCGCACGAGGCGCCGCATTCATTCAGGAAAAAGAAACGGAAGATGAAAATGACGATGGCAATGAGCTGGTCCGAATGGGCGGACCACGATGCGGTGGCACTGGCCGACCGGGTGCGCAAGGGCGACGTGAGCCCGGCCGAGCTGGCAGCGCAGGCGAAGGCGGCCATCGACAAGGTCAACGGGCCGCTCGATGCGGTGGTCGAGGTGTTCGACGACGCCGTGGCCGACCCGGTGGGCAATGGCACGAACACTGGCGGCACCTTCGCCGGCGTGCCCTACCTGATGAAGGACCTGGGCCCCACGCTCAAGGGCCGGCTGCAGGAATTCGGTTCGATGCTGATGCAGGGCCACCGTCCGGCCGAAGACAGCTTCCTCACCGGCAAGATCCGCCAGGCGGGCCTGAACATCATGGGCCGCACCACCACGCCCGAGTTCGGCGTGTGCAGCTCCGCAGAAAACTCGCTCTACGTCACGCGCAACCCCTGGGACACGGCCTACACCACCTACGGCTCCTCGGCCGGCACCGGTGCCATCGTGGCCGCGGGCGTGCTGCCGATGTCGCACGCGACCGACGGCGGCGGCTCCATCCGCATCCCGGCCGGCGCCAACGGCAACATCGGCCTGAAGGTCTCGCGCGGTGTGTTCTCGCTGGCACCGAACCTGTCGGACCTGTCGGGCCTGGTGTCGATCCAGGGCTGCCACAGCCGCACGGTGCGCGACACCGCGGCCTTCGTCGACCAGTGCCGCGGCGGTGCGCCCGGCGAGTTCATGCCTTTCTGGTCGCCGGCCGAGCCGTACAGCGAACTGATCAAGAAGGACCCGGGGCGCCTGCGCATCGCGCTGTCGCACGAATGGGGCGACTACCGCGCCGTGCCGCATTTCGTGGCCGAACTGGAGCGCGTCAGCCGCTTCCTCGAAGGCCTGGGCCACCACGTCGAATGGGCGCTGCCGAAGGTCGACTTCCAGACCGCCTTTGCGGCGCAGACGACCTGCTACATCAGCAACTTCGCGCAGGTCATCGCCGGCCAGATCGCGCGCCTGGGCCACGAGCGCCCGCCGGTCGATCTGCTGGAGCCGATCAACATCAAGATCTGGGAAGCAGGCCTCGACACCACGTATGGCGAGCGCTCGAAGATGCAGGCGGTGTTCAACACCACCTCGCGCGCCTTCGGCAACTTCTTCGAGGAGTGGGACATCATCCTCACGCCCGTGACCGCGCTGCCCACGCCCAAGGTTGGCACCACCGAGTACCTCACGGTCAGCGACAACCCGTCCGTCTACGACTGGTTCGGCAACCTCTGGAAGAACTTCGCGTACACCCCGCTCGCCAACCTGTGCGGCATGCCGGGCATCTCGCTGCCGCTGGCTGCGCAGGAGAACGGGCTGCCGCTGGGGATCCAGGCGCAGGCGCGCCAGGCGAACGATGGACTGCTGCTGCAACTGGCGGCGCAGATCGAACGGGCCATTGGGGGCAAGTGGAATGCGGGCCTGCGGCCTGGGGTGCATGTGACTGGGGCTTGAACTTGCTGAGACGTCGCGCGCCGGGCTCATGCCGGCGCGGTGCACTGCTCCGTTCGTGTCCCCCGCCTTCGGCTCCTCCTTTACCTCACTGCGCAGTACACCCCACCGGCCTGAGCCTGGTGACGGCGGTGGTTGATCACGCTGGACGACACAGCGCGTCCCAGGCCGAGGGTGATGGGTGACTCCTGCAGCGAAGTAAAGGAGGAGGCCGCAGGCCGGGGGACATGAGCGGAAGGAGTCACCCGTCGCCCTCGAGCCCACCCCGAACAGCACCCAACAAACAAAAACACCGCGAACCACCAAAGGTCCGCGGCGTTCTTCATGGAAAGCAAGCGAGTTACTTCGCAGTAGGCATCACGAACTCAGCCCCCTTGCCAATGCTCTCCGGCCAACGCTGCATGATCGACTTCTGCTTCGTATAGAAGCGCACGCCTTCTTCGCCATACGCGTGCATGTCGCCGAACAGCGAACGCTTCCAACCGCCGAAGCCGTGCCAGGCCATCGGCACCGGGATCGGCACGTTGATGCCGACCATGCCGACCTGGATGCGGCGGCCGAATTCGCGCGCCACGTTGCCGTCGCGGGTGAAGCACGACACGCCATTGCCGAATTCGTGGGCGTTGATGAGGTCCACCGCTTCCTTCAGGTCGGCCACGCGCACGCAGCCCAGCACCGGGCCGAAGATCTCTTCCTTGTAGATGCGCATCTCGGGCGTGACGTGGTCGAACAGCGTGCCGCCCATCCAGTAGCCGTCGTCGCAGCCCTTGCCGGCCTTGGCACCGTCGAACTTCCGGCCGTCCACCAGCAGCTTGGCGCCTTCCTTCTCGCCGAGGTCGATGTAGCCGGTGATGCGCTCATGCGCGGCGCGCGTGACGATCGGGCCCATCTCGGCGTCGAGGTTCTTGCCGTCGAGCACCTTCAGCGTCTTCGTGCGCTCGATCAGCTTGGGCAGCAGGCGGTCGGCCACGTCGCCCACCAGCACCGCCACCGAGATCGCCATGCAGCGCTCGCCGGCCGAGCCGTAGCCCGCGCCGATCAGCGCGTCGACCGCCTGGTCGATGTCGGCGTCGGGCATCACCACCATGTGGTTCTTCGCGCCGCCCAGGGCCTGCACGCGCTTGCCGTGGCGGGCGCCGGTCTCGTAGATGTAATTGGCGATCGGGGTCGAGCCGACGAAGCTCACGGCCTTCACGTCCGGGTGCTCCAGCAGGGCATCGACCGCGACCTTGTCACCCTGCACCACGTTGAACACGCCGTCGGGCAGGCCGGCCTGCTTCAGCAGCTCGGCCATCTTCAGCGAGGCGCTCGGGTCGGTCGGGCTCGGCTTCAGCACGAAGGTGTTGCCCGCGGCGATGGCCACCGGGAACATCCACATCGGCACCATCACCGGGAAGTTGAAGGGCGTGATGCCGGCCACCACGCCGAGCGGCTGGCGCAGCGTCCAGTTGTCGATGCCGGTGCTCACCTGGTCGGTGAAGTCGCCCTTGAGCAGCTGCGGAATGCCGCAGGCGAATTCGACGATGTCGATGCCGCGGCTGACTTCGCCCTGCGCATCGGTGAAGACCTTGCCATGCTCGGCGGTGATCAGGTGGGCGAGCTCGTCCTTGCGCTCGTTGAGCAACTGCAGGAACTTGAACATCACGCGGGCGCGGCGGATCGGCGGCGTGTCGGCCCAGGCGGGGAAGGCGGCCTGCGCGGATGCGACGGCGGCGTCGACCGCGGCCTTGTCGGCCAAGCCGACCTTGCCGGTGACCTTGCCGTTGGCGGGGTTGGTCACGTCCTGGCTGCGGCCGGATTCGTTGGCCACGGCGCGGCCGTGGATGTAGTGGTCGATGGAGGCGATGGTCATGCGGGGTCTCGTGTGCGATGAGTGATGCCGGCAGTTTAGGCACGCGGCACCGTGGCGCCAAGCTGCCCCGGGCTTAACTGATTGTTCGCCTTGATGAACAATGGCGTCATGGACTCTCGAAAGATCGAAGCGCTCTGGACCCACCTGCATGCGCTCACCGTGCTGGCGCAGCAGGGCAGCTACACGGCCGCGGCGCAGCGCCTGGGCGTGAGCAAGGCGGCGATGAGCCAGCGCATCGCCGAGCTGGAGCAGGCGGCGGGCGTGCCACTGGTGCAGCGCACCACGCGCAGCGTGCGGCTCACCGAGGCGGGCCAGCGGCTGGTGGAAGAGATGCGGCCCAACTTCGAGCAGATCGCCCACAGCTTCGCCGGCGTGCGCGACCTGGCCGGCGTGCCGCGCGGGCGGGTGCGGGTGACGGCGCCGGTCGCCTTCGCGCGCCAGCAACTGGTGCCGCGGCTGGCGGACTTCCTGCGCGCATACCCGGAGGTGCGCATCGAGCTCGACCTGTCGGACCGGCTCAGTTCGCTGGCGATGGAAGGCTTCGACCTCGCGATCCGCCACACGGCGTCGCCCCCCGACACGCACGTCGCCTGGGTGCTGTGCCCCACGCGCTCGGTGCTGGCGGCCAGCCGCGGCTACCTGCGCCGCCGCGGCACGCCCGACTCGCCGGCCGCGCTGGCTGCGCACGACTGCCTGCACTACCCGCGCGCGCAGGACACACCGACCTGGCACCTGGAGCGCCGCGCCGGCCGAGCGGGGAGCGGGGGCAACGACGGCCAGCGCGTCACGGTGCCGGTGAGTGGGCCGCTGGCCGCCAACAACAGCGAGGCCCTGCGCGACGCGGCTGTGGCGGGGCTGGGCATCGCGCTGCTGCCGGACTTCAGCGCGCAGGCGGCGCTGCGCGCAGGCAAGCTGGTCGAGGTGCTGCCGCAATGGACGCCGGTCGGCGCCTTCGGCGAGCGGCTGTACGCCATTCGCCCCTACGCGAGCCACGTGCCGCGTTCGGTGGCGGCTTTCGTCACCTGGCTGCGCGCGTCGCTGGCCGAGGGCTTCGGCGCCGACGCTTGACGCGCGCTTCATACCCGCCGGTTAGGATGACGCGCCACCCCCAACGAGCCCTCCCGGAACAGACCGCCTCCATGCCACTTTCCGCGCCGAACTCTGCGCCCGCCACGCTCGCCGCTGCGCCGAACGAGCCGGTGCGCACCTCGCCCCGCATCGCGCAGGGCGCGGACGGCGCGGTGGTCGCAGAAGGCCAGTGGACGGCGCTGGCCTTCTCGTCGCGCCGTGACTGGACCACGCTGGCCCAGGGCCTCGGCGGCCTGCCGAAGGCCGATGCGGCCTGGGACCTCCGGCCCATCGAGCAGCTCGACCACATCGGCGCCCAGGTGCTGTGGAAGCACTGGGGCGGCGCCTGGCCCCGGCACATCGAGATGGACCCGCAGCACCAGGCCGTGCTCGAACACGTGGCGACGTTCACCTGCGCACCGCCGCCCGACGCGAGCCCGACGCTGGCCGATCGCTTCAAGGACTTTGCCCACCACGGCCCGCGCGCGCTGATGCTGGGGCGCGACGTGCTGCGCATGATCGGCCAGCTCGTGCTCGACATCGGCACGCTGATCCGCGCGCCGCACCGCGCGCCCTGGCGCGACCTGTCGGGCCAGCTCTACCAGTTCGGCGCGACTGCGCTGCCGATCACCGCGCTGGTGGGTGTGCTGATCGGCGTGGTGCTGGCCTACCTCATGTCGAACCAGCTGCGCAACTTCGGCGCGGAGGCCTTCATGGTCAACATCCTCGGCCTGTCGCTGATTCGCGAGCTCGGGCCGGTGCTGGCCGCGGTGCTGGTCGCCGGCCGCTCGGGCTCGGCCATCACCGCGCAGATCGGCGTGATGCGGGTGACCGAGGAACTCGACGCGATGCGCGTCATGGGCATTCCGCACGGCTACCGGCTGGTGATGCCGCGGGTGCTGGCGCTGGCCATCGCGATGCCGCTCATCAGCATGTGGACCTCGATGGCGGCGCTCGCCGGCGGCATGGTCGCGGCCAACCTCACGCTCGACCTGTCGCCTGCTTATTTCATGCAGGCGTTGCCGCGTGCGGTGCCGCTGTCGAACCTGTGGCTCGCGCTCGGCAAGTCGGCCGTGTTCGGCATCCTCATCGCATTGGTGGGCTGCTACTTCGGCATGAAGGTCAAGCCCAACACCGAGAGCCTCGGGCGCGGCACGACCTCGTCGGTCGTGACCTCCATCACCGTGGTGATCCTGGTCGACGCGCTGTTCGCCGTGCTGTTCCGCGGCGTGGGGTTCCGATGATCGACGCGCCCGCATCCGACGCGCCGGTGGTGGTCGACATCCGCCAGCTCTGGACGGTGTACACCTCGCCCGAGGGCGAGCAGGTGGTGCACCGCGACCTCGACCTGTCGATCCGCCGCGGCGAGGTGCTGTCGCTGGTCGGCGGCTCGGGCACCGGCAAGACGGTGCTGCTGCGCCAGATCCTCGGGCTGGAACACCCGACCCGCGGCGAGGTGACGGTGCTCGGCCAGCGGCCCGGGCAACTGGGCGCGCGCGACGCCGCGAAGGTCGGCATGCTGTTCCAGCACGGCGCGCTGTTCTCGGCCTTCAGCGTGCTCGAGAACATCGCCTTTCCGCTGCGTGAGCTGCGCCTGCTGCCCGACGACCTGATCCGCGATGCGGCGCTGGTCAAGCTGCAGATGGTGGGCCTGAAGCCCGAGCATGCGAACCGCAGCCCGTCGGACCTGTCGGGCGGCATGATCAAGCGCGTGGCGCTGGCGCGTGCGCTCATCATGGACCCGCCGCTGCTGCTGCTCGACGAGCCGACCGCCGGGCTCGACCCCGCGGCCTCCGACAGCTTCTGCGACCTGCTGCGCAGCCTGCACCGCGAACTGGGGCTGACGGTGGTGATGGTCACACACGACCTCGACACGCTGTTCGACCTGAG
>CALRYR010000168.1:0-8271 GCA_943372425.1 Variovorax sp. YR752
TTCGAGGTGCTCGCGCACCAGCGGCAGGTTGCCGAAGAAGTAGCCCGCGGTGCCGATGCCCAGCACCCAGATCAGCGCGCCGACGACATTGAACATGGTGAACTTGGCGCGGTTCATCTCGGCGACGCCGGCCACGAAGGGTGCGAAAGTCCGGATGAAAGGCATGAAGCGCGCCAGGATGATGGTCACGCCGCCGTAGCGCTCATAGAAGGCGTGCGCCTGATTGAACGCCTTCTTGTTGAAGAAGCGCGAGTCCTCCCACTGGAACACCTTCGGCCCGAGGTAGCGCCCGATGCTGTAGTTGCACTGGTCCCCGAGAATGGCCGCGACGATGAGCACGGTGCAGGCGATCGGGAAGCTCATCAACCCGATGCCACAGAGCGCGCCGACGATGAAGAGCAGCGAGTCGCCCGGGAGGAAGGGCATCACGACCACCCCCGTCTCCACGAAGACGATGGCGAAGAGCAACGCATAGACCCAGGGCCCGTAGGCCACCACGAAGGCCTCGAGGTGCTTGTCGATGTGGAGGATGAAATCAAGAAGAAAGTGCACGATGTCCATGCCGCGCATTATCCCGATGCCGACTTCTAGAATGCCCCGGTGAGTGCCCTTCCCTCTTCCGTGCCCATTTCCTCCGACGCTGGCGACCGCCGACCGATTCGCGAACTCCCCGACGAGCTGATCAGCCAGATCGCCGCCGGCGAAGTGGTCGAGCGGCCGGCCTCCGTGGTGCGCGAACTGGTTGACAACGCGCTGGACGCTGGCGCCACACAGGTGACAGTGCGACTGTCGGCCGGCGGCGTGCGCCTGATTTCTGTGGAAGACGACGGCCACGGCATTCCGCGTGACGAGCTGTCGGTGGCACTGCGCCGCCACGCCACCAGCAAGATCGCCAGCCTGGGCGACCTCGAGACCGTCGGCACGATGGGCTTTCGCGGCGAGGCGCTGGCCGCCGTCAATTCGATCTCCGAACTGACGCTACATTCGCGTGCCCGCAGCGCCGATGCGGCCTATGCGCTCGACGGCCGAACCGGCGAGCTGCGCCAGGTGGCGCGCGCCGTTGGCAGCACGGTCGAGGTGCGCGAGCTGTTCTACGCCACGCCGGCCCGCCGCAAGTTCCTCAAGACCGACGCGACCGAGCTCGCCCATTGCGTCGAGGCCGTGCGCCGGCATGCGCTGGCACGGCCGGACGTCGGTTTCGCCGTGTGGCACGAGGGCAAGCTGGTCGAGCAATGGCGCGCCACTGCCGAACGCGACCCGCGCCTGGCCGACGCGCTGAGCGACGACTTCGTGGCGCGCAGCGTCGCGGTCGAGCACCTACTGGGCGCAGTGCGCGTCGAAGGCCGTGCCGGCATTCCCGATGCGGCGCGCGCACGTGGTGACCAGCAGTTCTTCTACGTCAACGGCCGCTTCGTGCGCGACAAGGTGCTCAACCACGCCGTGCGCAGCGCCTACGAGGACGTGCTGCACGGCCAGCGCCAGCCGGTGTATGCGCTGTACCTGACGATCGACCCGGCCCGGGTCGACGTCAACGTCCATCCGACCAAGATCGAGGTGCGTTTCCGCGACGGGCGCGAGGTGCACCAGGCGGTGCGCCAGGCGGTCGAGAAAGCGCTGGCGGCGCCACGCGCCGGCGAGGCCGAGACGCCGGCGGCGGTGTCGTTGTTTCCGGCCGCCCCGGCACCGGCGCCCGCACCACCGGCCTGGACTCAGCCGCGCATGCATTTCGCCGCCGAGCGTGGCCTGGGCGACGCCGCCGCGATGTGGCCCGGCGCGCCCGCTGCAGCCCCGACCGCCCCACGCACCTGGGCCGATATCCTGCCCGGCGTACCTGCGGCCAGCGCGCCGATGGCACCCGTGCCCGACCCGGACACCGCCCCGGTCTGGCCGCTCGGCCGTGCCCTCGCCCAGTTGCAAGGCATCTACATCCTGGCCGAGAACGTCCAGGGCCTGGTGATCGTCGACATGCACGCCGCGCATGAGCGGATCGTCTACGAGCGCCTCAAGACCCAACTGGACGGCGCCGCGATCAGCAGCCAGCCCTTGCTAATTCCCGCAACTTTCGCGGCCACCCCCCAGGAAGTCGCCACGGCCGAGGCTTGCGCCGGCGTTTTGCCCACGCTCGGGCTCGAAATCACGCCGTTCTCGCCACGCACCCTGGCGGTGCGCGCCGTGCCAGGGACGCTGGCTGACGGGGATCCCGTCGAACTGGCGCGCAGCGTGCTGGCCGAACTGGCCCAGCACGATGCGAGCACCGTGGTGCAGCGCGCCCAGAACGAGCTGCTGGGCACCATGGCTTGCCACGGCGCGGTGCGCGCCAACCGCAAGCTCACCGTCGACGAGATGAACGCCTTGCTGCGCCAGATGGAGGAAACCGAGCGTTCCGACCAGTGCAACCACGGCCGGCCGACCTGGCGACAGCTCTCGGTGCGGGAGCTGGATGCACTCTTTCTGCGCGGTAGGTAACAAAAGTCACATCAGGGTTTCCGATCGTCATCGGCCGAGCGGGCACGCACGTTGCATGGGCTTAGTGTCGGAACTTTCCGACGTCCCTGCCTGTCTGTCTGCCACGCATGAAACACTGGTCTCTGTTCGCCACGGTCACCGCGGCCCTCGCCCTGCTGGCGGGCGGATGCTCGACCCTCGACGAGCGTCAGCGCGAATGGATCTTCCAGCCCAGCGACCGCAGCTGGGGCAATTCGGAAGCCATGACCGAGGGCATGGACCACGTCTGGATCGACTTCAAGTCCAGCGTCACCGGCGAACCGGCGCGCCTGCACGGCCTCTGGCTGGGCGGCGCACCGGAGACGGCCGACACCCCCGTCCTGCTGTACCTGCACGGCGCCCGCTACAACGTGGCTGGTTCGGCCCCGCGCATGCGGCGCATGCATGACCTGGGCTTCTCGGTGCTGGCCATCGACTACCGCGGCTTCGGCAAGAGTTCCGCTGGCCTGCCGTCCGAAGCCACCGCCCGCGAAGACGCCCGCGCCGCCTGGACCTGGCTGGCCGCACGCCATCCGCAGCAGCACCGCTACATCTTTGGCCACTCGCTCGGCGGCGCCATCGGCATCGACCTGGCGGCCAGCGTGAACGACGAGAGCGGCACCATCGTCGAGAGCACCTTCACCTCGATCGCCGACGTGGTGAGCAGCTTCAAGTGGGGCTGGCTGCCGTTCAGCCCGTTGATCACCCAGCGCTTCGAGGCCATCCGCAAGGTCAAGGACATCGGCGCGCCGCTATTGGTGGTGCACGGCACCGCCGACAGCCTGATCAACCCGACGCTCGGCCGCAAGCTCTACGAAGCGGCCAAGGTGCCCAAGATGTTCGTACTGGTCGAAGGTGGCTCGCACCACAACACCAACTCGGTCGGCGCGGCGCAATACCGGGCCGCGCTGTCGCAGCTGTTCCGGATGAAGCCGCCGGGCGCCACCGACGTCGCAGGCCACAACGCCGGCGCCATCTGAGCGTTTGCCGCGGCGCCGGTCGCGTTTCGTTTGTTACCCTCGGGCGCATGCCGCCCTCTTCGCCTGTATCGGCCGTCCTGTCCCCCGCGCGGCCTGTCCACGGCATGCCGCCAGCGCTGCTCGTCCTCACGCTGGCCCTGCTGCTGGGCATCCAGCCCGTCACCACCGACCTCTACCTCCCCGCACTGCCAGCGCTGACGAGCGGCTTCGGCGCGCCGGTGGCCCATGCGCAGCTCACGCTGACCGCGCTGCTGCTGGCTTTCGGCTGCTCTCAATTGCTGCTCGGTCCGCTGTCCGACCGCTTCGGCCGGCGCCCGTTGCTGCTGTGGGGCCTGGCGGCCTACGTGCTCGCGGCGGTGGGCGCCGCGCTGGCACCGTCGATGGCCCTGCTGATCGTGTGGCGCACGCTGCAGGGCGCGGCGATGGGCGCCGCGGTGATGGCGGCGCGCGCCATCGTGCGCGACCTGTACCTGCCCGCCGACGGCGCACGCGTCATGTCGCGTGCACTCACCGGCCTGGGCGTGATCGCCTGCCTCTGCGCGCCGATCGGCGGGCTGGTGTCCGACCTGGCCGGCTGGCGGGTCGCACTGGGGGTGCCAGCGCTGTTCGGCACCGTGGCGCTGGGGCTGGTCGCCTGGCGCTTCGACGAATCGCTGGCCCGCCGTGATCCGAAGGCGCTGCAGCCCGCCACGCTGGTGCGCACCTGGGCGACGGTGCTGCGCAATCCGACCTTCCTGGCCTTCTGCGCGCTCACGACCGCGTCGTACGCGCTGCTCTTCACCTTTCTGGCGGCCTCGTCCTTCGTGTTCATCCAGGTGCTGGGCCTCACGAAGACCCAGTACGGCCTGGTGATGCTGTGGAATTCGCTGTCGTACATCGGCGGCACCTTCATCTGCCGCTACTGGCTGACACGCCACGGCGTGCGCGGCAGCGTGGGGCGCGGCGCGGTGCTCACGCTGTCGGGCGGGCTGCTGATGGCCGGGCTGGCCTTCGTCGGCATCCATTCGACGGCAGCGATCGTCGGCCCGCTCACGCTCATGATGCTGGGCCACGGCGTGCACCAGCCCTGCGGCCAGAGCGGCGCGGTCGGCCCGTTCCCGCAGGCGGCGGGTGCCGCGTCGGCACTCAACGGCTTCGTGATGATGCTGGCCGTCTTCGGCGTCGGCAGCTGGCTGGGCACCCACCTCGACGGCACGGTGCTGCCGCTGACCTACGGCATGGGTTTCTGGAGCGTCTGCGTGTCGCTGCTGGCGTGGACGGTGGTTCAGAAGCATGGCTGAACAGGCGCTTCGCTACGCCGCCATCGCCGGCCCGACCGCTTCGGGCAAGACCGCTGCCGCACTGGCGGTTGCGATGCGCCTGCCGGTGGAGATCGTCAGCGTCGACTCGGCGCTGGTCTACCGTGGCATGGACATTGGCACCGCCAAGCCCACTGCCGCCGAACGCGCCGCGGTGCCACACCACCTGATCGACATCCGCGATCCGCGCGAGGCCTACAGCGCTGCTGCCTTCGTGACCGACGCGACGCGCCTGATCGGCGAGATCCACACACGCGGCGCGCTGCCCTTGCTGGTCGGCGGCACGATGCTGTACTTCAAGGCGCTGGCCGATGGCATCGACGCCATGCCGGCGGCCGACCCGGCCGTGCGCGTCACGATCGAGGGCGACGCCGCCATCCATGGCTGGCCCGCGATGCATGCCCGCCTCGCCGAGGTCGACCCGGTGACGGCCGCGCGGCTCGCGCCCAACGACAGCCAGCGCATCCAGCGCGCGCTGGAGGTCTGGCACGCGAGCGGCCTGCCGCTGTCGCACTTCCATGCCGCGGGCAAGGCCGAGCCGGCAGCCGATCGGCCGGTGTGCGCGCTGCGGGTCTCGCTCGAACCCGCCGACCGCGCCTGGCTGCACGGCCGCATCGCCGAGCGCTTCGACGCCATGCTGGCCGCCGGCTTCATCGACGAGGTGCAGGCCCTGCGCGCGCGCGGCGACCTCGACCCCGACCTGCCGTCGATGCGCTGCGTGGGCTACCGGCAGGCCTGGGAAGCGCTCGACGGCGCCTTCCCGCTGGCCGAACTGCGCGAGCGCGGCATCGCCGCCACGCGCCAGCTCGCCAAGCGTCAGATCACCTGGCTGCGCAGCATGCCGCAGCGCCACGTCATCGCCGCCGAGACACCCGACGCCACCGCGCAGGTGGTCGACCGCATCCTGGAACTCTCATGACCCTGCATGTCGACGGCCTGGCCAAGCGCTACGGCGATGCGACCGTGTTCGCCAATGTCTCGCTCGACGTGGCGCCCGGCGAGTTCGTCGCCATCGTCGGCGAATCGGGTGTCGGCAAGTCGACGCTGCTCAACTGCATGGCCGGCCTCGACCGCTGGGACGACGGCCGCATCGTGCACGGCGGTATCGACATCGGTGCGCTCGACACCGAGGCCTGCGCGCTCTGGCGGCGCAGCCATGTCGGCTTCGTCTTTCAGGCCTTCCACGTGCTGCCGCACCTCGACGTGGCGCAGAACGTGGCGCTGCCGCTGATGCTGCTGAAGCAGCGCGACGATGCGCGCGTGGCCCGCATGCTCGACGTGGTCGGCCTGGCCGGCTTCGGCGCGCGGCTGCCCCAGCAATTGAGCGGTGGACAACTGCAGCGCGTCGCCATCGCCCGCGCCTTGGTGCACCGCCCCGCCCTGCTGCTGGCCGACGAACCGACGGGCAACCTCGACCCGACCACCGCCGCCAAGGTGATGGACGTGCTGCTCGCGCAGACGCGCGAGCACGGCGCGTCACTGGTGCTCGTCACGCACTCGGAAGCCGCCGCGGCGCGAGCCGACCGCGTGCTGCACCTGACGACGGCGGGCGTTCGCGGGACAGCGGCCCAGCCTTAGCGCCATGAAAAATGCCGCTGCCTTTCGACAGCGGCTTCGTTCATGCCGACGCATCGGCGCCGGACTCAGAGCGACGTGGGCGTGTTGCGCGCAGCATCGCGGGCTTCGGCGCGGATCGCAGCACGGTCGACCTGGCCGGCCGTCGGTGCCGACACGCGGTACGACGCGGCTTCGCCGTAGATGTCACCCAGACGCGCAGCCTCGCTGGCCTGGCTGCGGACCGTGGTGCGGGCCAGGCCCGAGTTCATCGCCGGTGCAACGCCGCTGGACGACGCTTCGCTGAAGACATCACCGTCACGGGTCGCCACACGGGCCTGGGCGGCGACGTCGGCACGGCTCACGGTCGAACGGACGGTCTGCACGCCCTGGTAGGTCTCTGCCTGCGCGCCGCCGGACACGCCGAGGATGGAGAGAAAGACGGCGCCGAGGAACTGCGAGGTCTTGAATTGCGAGGTCTTCATGATGATTCCTTCAAAGTCGGATGAATTTCGAACCGGTATCGGGGGGCGCCGTCCTCCGGATGGGGGCGGCCACCACGCTCGGTGCCTAGCTCACCCAGACCAGCTTCTTCAACGTTTCGGCGTCGTGTCTGCTGCTCTGTTGGAATGAATTGTGGGCCTCGCCGGAGCCCGCAACACCGCCCGAAAGGAACCACGGTGTTCCCGGGAACGAAACAATGGCGGTGCACCGCGCCGAGGGCCGGCCCCGCCACACTGCTGTCTGGCTGATTTGGGTGATGTCGCCGCTTACGGTGTCGTGCAGGCCGCGCCGGGGTTCTGCTGCAACTTCGCGATGTGCCGCGCGATGGCGTCCGACGCGTTCGACGCCACGCGCTGCGCGCCTTGCGCCAGCGCATCGATGCCGCTGCCCACGGGCTCGCTGGTGCGCCACTGGCAGGTCGCGCTGAGGTCCGCATCGGAACGGCGCACGGTCCAGCTCAAGGCCGCGTCGACGCGCGTGTTCTCCACCGCATCGAACTGCCGCACCTGCACCGCGATGCGCCATGCCGGCGTGCTCGGCTGGCGACCGCCTTTCGTCACGTCGATGGCGCCCAGCCGCGCAGCGACGCCGCTCGCCAGCGCATCGCGCAGTTCGTTCTCGAAGGACGACGACCAGCGGTGCTGCTCCAGCAAGGCCACCTCGGCGCTGCGGCCGCCCGCGGGGAGCACGACCATCTGCGGCCGCGCGAGCCGCTCGGGCACCGCGACCGGGGCCAGTTCGATGAACACCGGCGCGCCCGTCGCGGGTGCCGCGATCGGCGCGCCGCCGGGCGTTCCCAGCGTGTAGTAGCGGTCGGGCGCACTGGCGCAGCCCGCAGCGAAGACAGTGGCTGCGACACACGCCGCAACAAGAGAGAGAAGGCGTGGCGTCATTTCTTCGTGTCTTCCGGTTTGCCGCGCAGCAGCGATTCGGGATGGCGTTCGAGGTAGTCGGTCAGCACCCGCACCGAGCCCGCGGCGCGTGTCAACTCCTGCAGCGTCTGGCGCATGTCCTGCTGCAGCGGCGAGTCTTGCGCCAGCGTGCGCTCGGCCGAATTGATGGTCTTGCGCGCGTCCTTCATGGCCGCGGTGATCTCGGGCGACACGTCGTTGTTGAGCGTGCGCGTGAGTTGCTCGGCACTCACCAGCGTCTTGTTCAGCGTGGCGAGCGCGTTGCGCACGTCGGTGCCGATCTGCTCGAAGGGCACCTTGTTGAGCTTGGTCGCGATCTCCTGCACCTGCGACTGCAGCTCGTCGAGGCTGTTGGGTACGGTCGGCATCTCGAGGGGGTTCTTCTCGACATCGACGACCACCTTGGGTGCCTTGGGGAAGAAGTCGAGCGCGATGTAGTTCTGCCCTGTCAGCAGGTTGCCGGTTCGCATCTGCGCGCGCAGCCCCTTGCCGATGAGGAAGCGCAAGCGCTGAAGCTGCGAGAACCGGGACTCCACGGGC
>CALRYR010000169.1:0-8268 GCA_943372425.1 Variovorax sp. YR752
GAACACCGGCTACACGCTGGCACCGGTCAAGTTCTACGAAGCCTACGTGGCCAGCACACCGACCACCTGCCAGATGAAGCGGCCCTGACGCGCGCGAGCGCATGAGCGCGAAGGCCCGGCGTCGTGACGCGGGCCTTTTTGTTTTTACCTCCCACAGGGAACGATTGAGCGTCTATCAACGTGGAATTCTTTGTCATCTCGCTGCTCAACGGCGTCGCCTACGGGCTGCTGCTGTTCATGCTCAGCTCGGGCCTCACGCTGATCTTCAGCATGATGGGCGTGCTGAACTTCGCGCACACCAGCTTCTACATGCTGGGTGCCTACCTGGCCTACACCATCTCGGGTGTCGTGGGTTTCTGGCCCGCATTGGTGCTCGCGCCGCTGGCGGTCTTCGTGATGGGGGCTGCCTTCGAGCGCTACAGCCTGCGGCGCGTGCACAAGTTCGGTCACGTGCCGGAACTGCTGGTCACCTTCGGGCTTTCGTACCTCATCCTTGAAGTCGTGCAGTTGCTGTGGGGGCGCTCCACCGTACCGTACGGCCTGCCGACGCAACTGCAGGGGCCGCTCTTCACGCTCTACGGCACGCAATTCCCCAAGTCGCGGTCCTTCATCATGGCCGTTGCGTTGGTGATGCTGCTGGCGGTCTGGCTGCTGCTCACGCGAACGCGCATCGGGCTCGTCATCCAGGCGGCGCTCAAGCACCCCGAGATGGTCGAGGCGCTGGGCCACAACGTGCCGCGCGTCTTCATGCTGGTGTTTGGCGGCGGCGCGGCGCTGGCCGGTCTGGCGGGCGTGATCGGTGGCAACACCTACATCACCGAGCCGGCCATGGCGGCATCGGTCGGGTCGATCATCTTCGTGGTGGTGGTGGTCGGCGGCATGGGCTCGCTCGCCGGTGCCTTCCTGGCGTCGCTGCTCATCGGCATCATCCAGACCTTCGCCGTGGCCATGGACTACTCACTGGCAACGGCGCTCCAGGGCCTGGGTGTGGCCGTCACCGACCAGACCTTCGGCTACGAGCTGATGAAACTCACCGTCTCGCAGGTGGCCCCGATCCTGCCTTACCTGTTCCTGGTGCTGATCCTGATCTTCCGCCCCAAGGGCCTGTTGGGAACACGGGAAGACTGACATGAACGCCATTGCAACTCCTTCGAACCCGACGCGCTACTACCGCTTCAAGCCCTGGAACATCGGCCGCTGGCTGATCTGGTCGCTCTTCGCCATCGCGCTCATCGTGGCGCCGATGCTGTTTCGCAGCAGCCTGGCGCTGACCATGCTTTCGCAGATCGGCTACCTCATCATCATCTGCCTGAGCTACAACATGCTGCTGGGGCAGGGCGGCATGCTGAGCTTCGGGCATGCGGTCTACACGGGGTTGGGCTCCTTCATCGCCATCCACACGATGAACCTCGCCGCCAAGGGCAGCCTGCCGGTGCCGCTGGTGCTGATCCCGCTGGTCGGCGGGCTGGGCGGCATGTTCTTCGCCATCCTCTTCGGCTACGTGACGACCAAGAAGGCGGGCACCACCTTCGCGATGATCACGCTGGGCATCGGCGAACTCGTGGCGTCGATGGCGCTGATGTTCCCGACCTTCTTCGGTGGCGAGGGCGGCATCACCACCAACCGGGTGTACGGTGCGCCGTTCCTCGGCCTGACCTTCGGCCCGCAGATCCAGGTGTACTACCTGATTGCGGCGTACTGCTTCGTCTGCACCGCGCTGATGTACGCCTTCACCGGCACGCCGCTCGGCCGCATCCTGAACGCAGTGCGCGACAACCCGGAGCGGGTGGAGTTCATCGGCTACAACACGCAGCGCGTGCGCTACACGGCCTTCATCATCGCGGGATTCTTCGCGGGCATCGGCGGCGGGTTGGCGTCGATCAACTTCGAGATCGTGAATGCGGCCGACAGCCTGAACGGCATCCGCTCGGGTGGCTACCTGCTCTTCACCTTTCTGGGTGGCGCGACCTTCTTCTTCGGGCCGATCATCGGTGCGGTGCTGCTGGTGTTTGCGTCGATCCTGCTGTCGGAGCTGAGCAAGGCCTGGCTGCTGTACCTGGGCCTGGTCTTCCTCTTCATGGTGATGTTCGCGCCCGGCGGGGTGGCCAGCCTGATCATGATGAACCTGCGGGTCGCCAAGTTCGGCAAGTTCAAGCCCTTCTGGTCGCTGTACGCCGGGCTGATTGCCACCGGCGCCTTGCTGGTCGCGGGTGTGGCCGGCGTGGTCGAGATGATTTATCACATGCAGCTCAACGCAGCGCTCGGGCCCACCCTGCAGTTCTTCGGGCTGACGCTCGACACGTCGAGCCCAACGAGCTGGGCGATCGCCATCGGGCTGGCGGTGGTGGGCGGGAGCCTGCTAGAGATCGTGCGCCGCCGCTTCGTGCGTGCGTGGGGCCAGGCGCAGGAGGAGATCGAGCGCGAGATCAAGCGCCAGGAGGTCGTGGCATGACCTTCGCACTGGAACTGAAAGACCTGCGCAAGAACTTCGGCAAGACCGAGATCATCCGCGGCGCCAACCTGGCGGTGAACGCGGGCGAGCGTGTCGCCATCATCGGGCCGAACGGCGCGGGCAAGTCGACGCTGTTCAACCTCATGAGCGGGCGGCTGGCGCCGACCAGCGGCGAGGTGCTGCTCAACGGGAAGTCGGTGAACGGGCTGCGGCCGTACGAGATCAACCGGCTGGGGCTGTCGCGCAGCTTCCAGATCACCAACATCTTCCCCAAGCTCAGCGTGTTCGAGAACCTGCGCTGTGGCGTGCTGTGGAGCCTGGGCTACCGCTACACCTTCCTGCGCTTTCTGTCGAAGCTGGACGACGCCAACGAGCGCACCGAACAGCTGATCCGCCAGGTCGGGCTGGAGCGCAAGCGCGACGTGCTGGCCGTGAACCTCACCTACGCCGAGCAGCGCGCGCTGGAGATCGGCGTGACCATCGCTGGCGGCGCCAACGTGATCCTGCTCGACGAGCCGACCGCCGGCATGAGCAAGACCGAAACCGCGCACTTCATCGCGCTCATCAAGGAGGTGACGGTGGGGCGCACATTGCTGACGGTGGAGCACGACATGGGCGTGGTGTTCGGCCTCGCCGATCGGATCGCGGTGGTGGTGTATGGCGAGGTGATCGCCTTCGACACGCCGGACGCGGTCCGCGCCAATCCGCGGGTGCAAGAGGCCTACCTCGGCTCTGCCGTGGCCGATGCGCAGGGAGGCCACTGAGATGCTCAAGCTCCAAGACCTGCACGCCTACTACGGCAAGAGCCATGTGCTGCATGGCGTGTCTTTCGAAGTCGGCGCGGGAGAGATCGTCGCGCTGCTGGGGCGCAACGGCTCCGGCCGCTCGACCACCGCCAAGGCCATCATGAGTCTGGTGCATGCCGAAGGCGCACTGCACTGGAAGGGCCAGGACATCCTGCGCCGCAAGGCCTACGAGATCGCGCATCTGGGCATCGGCTATGTGCCGGAAAACCGCGAGATCTTCCCCAAGCTCACGGTGCACCAGAACCTGCTGCTCGGCCAGAAAGGCAAGGCTGCCGCGAAGAAAAGCCGGTGGTCCTTCGACGATATGTACACGATGTTCCCGCGGCTCAAGGAGCGCCAGCACAACGAGGCCGGCGTGCTGTCGGGTGGCGAGCAGCAGATGCTCACGCTGTGCCGCACGCTGATGGGCGACCCCGACCTGATCATCATCGACGAGCCGACCGAGGGGCTCGCGCCGAAGATCGTCGAGTTGGTGGGCGAGTACCTGAAGCGGCTCAAGGACCGCGGCGTGTCGGTGCTGCTGATCGAGCAGAAGCTGACCATCGCGATGGCCATCTCCGACCGCGCGCTGGTCATGGGCCATGGCAGCATCGTCTTCGACGGCACGCCCGACAGCCTGCGTGCCGACGCGACCACGCGCAAGGAGTGGCTGGAGGTCTGACGTGCGCCGGGCGCCGTCAGGCGATGGCGTGCCAGGCGGTGACGACCAGTGCCGTGCCTGCCGCGGCGAGCAGCCCGGCGACCAGCCGCTTGAGCGTCGTCGGGCTCAACCTGTTCGGCAGCTGGTGGTGCAGCCGCGTGACCGCGTAGACGACCGGCACGGCGCAGCCGGCCAGCCAGACCGAGCGCCACGAGAACTGCCCGGTGGGCAGCACCACTGCGATGCGTACCAGGGCGTTGAAGGCGAACATCAGCAGCAACCCCCGTCGCACGAGTTCGCGGTCGATCGGCTGGCGATACAGGTGGTAGACGATGGGCGGCCCGGAGCTGGAAAACAGTCCGCCCAGCACACCCGACAGCGCCCCCACCAGCGCGAAGCTTGTGCCGCTGGACACCACCGGCCGCGGGCGGCCCTGCAGCACCAGCAGAAGCGCGCACAGCAGGATCGATACGCCCAGCAGGCCGCGCAGCCAAGCCACTGCGCCGCCGCTGAGCCAGGCCAGCAGCATCAGGCCCGCCAACACGCCGACCGTGCTGCCGTTGAGCGCCGGCGTCATCAAGCGCCAGGGGACGGGACCCGGGCGGGCTCGGAAATACGTCCATGCGTTGATCAGGGTCAGCACCATGGCGGCGTTCGCGGTCTCGCTCACACTGGCGATGTGGAACAGCGACACGAGCCCGAGCAGGATCAGGCTGAAGGCGAAGCCGGTGAGGTTCTGCGCGTAGGTGGCGAGCGCGACGCAGGCCATGAAAGCCAGCAGCTGGCCGACGTCGACGGGGAGGGTGAGCATCTATGGTCGGGCCAGGGCAGGAGGCATCGTCGAGGTCATCGCAGTCGATTGTCGTGGTTGTGGCGGCGCCGCTCCGCAGACCCGGCGTACGCTTGTCCCTCCAGCGACTGGGTGACGTTGTCCGGTCGCTGGAAATGCCTAAAATTCCCGAAGAAAAATAGAACACTCGTTCTTTTCGGAGACAAGACATGGGGCACCGCACGTGCCGCGCATGTCGTGCTCCGTCGCTCTTCCTCTTCCCAACCTCTCACTCGAAGGAACGCAGCATGACGGCTGAATACAAGGTGCTCGGCGAGATCGCCGTGATCACGCTGGCCAACCCGCCGGTCAACGGCCTCGGCTACGCCACGCGGCTGGGCATCACCGACGGGCTCGCCAAGGCGAACGGCGACGAGGCCGTGAAGGCGATCGTCATCACCGGCGCGGGCAAGGCCTTCTCGGGCGGCGCCGACATCAAGGAGTTCGGCACGCCCAAGGCGATCCAGGATCCGAACCTGCTCAGCGTGATCCTCGCGCTCGAAGCCTCGCCCAAGCCAATCGTCGCCGCCATCCATTCGGTGTGCATGGGCGGTGGGCTGGAACTGGCGATGGGGTGCCATTACCGCGTGGCCGCGCCGGGCACCAGCATCGCGTTGCCGGAGGTCAAGCTGGGCCTGCTGCCGGGCGCCGGTGGCACGCAGCGCCTGCCGCGCGTGCTGGGCGTGGAAACGGCGCTCAACATGATCGTCAGCGGCGAAGCGGTGAAGAGCGAAGTGCTCGCGTCGCTGCCGGGCCAGAAGCTGTTCGACCATCTCGCGGCCTCGGCCGAATCGCTGTTCGACGAGGCGATGATCTACGCCAAGTCGGTCACCGGCAAGACGGGCGACGCCTTGCCGTTGGTGCGCAACCTGCCATGCAAGCACCCGCAGGGCGACGCCTACTTCCAGTTCGCGCGCAACATGGTCGGCGGCATGTCGAAGAACTACCCGGCGCCGCTGAAGTGCGTGGATGCGGTGGAGGCTGCCACGAAGATGAAGTTCGCCGACGGCATGGCCGAAGAGCGCCGCCTCTTCACCATGCTGATGTTCACGCCCGAGTCGATCGCGCTGCGCCATCTGTTCATGGCCGAGCGCGCCGCGAGCAAGATTCCGGACGTGCCGGAAGACACGCCCAAGCGCGACATCCAGTCGGTCGCCGTGATCGGTGCCGGCACCATGGGCGGCGGCATCTCGATGAACTTCCTGAACGCCGGCATCCCGGTGAAGATGCTTGAGATGAAGCAGGGGGCGCTCGACCGGGGCATCGCCACGATCAAGAAGAACTACGAGGCCCAGGTCAAGAAGGGCAAGCTCAAGCAAGACAAGTACGAGCAGCGCATGGCCCTGCTCACGACCACGCTGAGCTATGCCGACCTGAAGGACGCCGACCTGATCATCGAGGCGGTGTTCGAGGAGCTGGGCGTAAAGGAGCAGGTCTTCAAGCAGCTCGACGAAGTCGCCAAGCCCGGCGCCATCCTCGCGTCGAACACCTCGACGCTCGATGTCGACAAGATCGCTGCCTTCACGAAGCGCCCGCAGGACGTCGTCGGCATGCACTTCTTCAGCCCTGCCAACGTGATGAAGCTGCTGGAAGTGGTGCGCGGCGCCAAGACCGGTAAGGACGTGCTCGCCACAGTGATGGGCGTGGCCAAGAAGATCAAGAAGACGGCCGTGGTGTCGGGCGTGTGCGATGGCTTCATCGGCAACCGCATGATCGAGCAGTACAGCCGCCAGGCCGGCTTCCTGCTGGACGAAGGTGCGACGCCGCAGCAGGTCGACAAAGCGGCCGAAAAGTTCGGCTTCGCGATGGGTCCGTTCCGCATGGGCGACCTGGCTGGCAACGACATCGGCTGGGCAATCCGCAAGCGTCGCGCCACCGAGCGTGCCGACATGAAGTACAGCCGCACGGCCGACAAGCTCTGCGAACTGGGCCGCTTCGGCCAGAAGACCGGCGCGGGCTGGTACGACTACCAGGCCGGCAAGCGCGACGCGATCCCGAGCCAGGTCGTGCTCGACCTGATCGAGCAGCACCGCAAGGACGAAGGCATCGTGCCGCGCAAGATCAGCGACGAGGAGATCGTGCAGCGCTTGGTGTATTCGTTGGTGAACGAAGGCGCGCACATCCTGGAAGACGGCATCGCCAGCAAGTCCGGCGACATCGACATGGTGTACCTCACCGGCTACGGCTTCCCGATCTGGCGCGGTGGCCCGATGCACTACGCGAGCCAGGTCGGCTTGTACAACGTGGCCGAAGCCATGAAGCGCTTCGCGAAGAACCCGCGCGACGACGGCAAGTTCTGGGAACCCGCGCCGCTGATCCAGAAGCTGGTCGCCGAAGGCAAGCAGTTCAGCTGAGCCCGGCCGCACCTCCAACCCCATCCAGGACACCATCACTATGACTTCTGCCGTCATCGTTTCCACCGCCCGCACCCCGCTCGCCAAGAGCTGGAAGGGCGCCTTCAACATGACCCACGGCGCCACCCTTGGCGGCCATGCGGTGCAGCACGCGGTGCAGCGTGCCGGCATCGACGGCGCCGAGGTCGACGACGTCATCATGGGCTGCGCCACGCCGGAAGGCGCGACCGGCTCGAACATCGCGCGCCAGATCGCGTTGCGCGCCGGCCTGCCCATCACCACCTCGGGCATGACCATCAACCGTTTCTGCTCGTCGGGCCTGCAGACCATCGCGACCGCGGCGCAACGCATCATCGCGGGTGAGGGCGACGTGTACGTCGCCGGCGGCGTCGAGAGCATCTCGTGCGTGCAGAACGAGGCCAACCGCCACATGATCACCGACCCCTGGCTGGTCAAGCACAAGCCCGAGATCTACTGGAACATGCTGCAGACCGCCGAACAGGTGGCCAAGCGCTACAACATCGGCCGCGACGCAATGGACGAATACGGCGCAGCCAGCCAGCAGAAGGCCACGGCCGCGCTCGAGGCGGGCCGCTTCAAGGACGAGATCGCGCCGATCACCGTGCTGGCCGGCGTGGCCGACCCGGTGATGGGCCTGCGCACCAAGGAAGTCACGGTCGAGAACGACGAAGGCATCCGCCCCGGCACCACGAAGGAAGGCATCAGCGGGATCCGTCCGGCGATCCCGGGCGGCGTGATCTCGGCCGGCAATGCCAGCCAGTTTTCCGACGGCGGCGGCGCCTGCGTGGTAGTCGACGAGCGCTACGCCGAGCGCAAGGGCCTCAAGCCGATCGGCCGCTTCCTCGGCTTCGCAGTGGCGGGCTGCGAGCCCGACGAGATGGGCATCGGCCCGGTCTTCGCGATACCGAAGGTGCTGAAGAAGCTGGGCCTGACGGTCGCCGACATCGACCTGTGGGAACTGAACGAAGCCTTCGCGGTGCAGGTCATCTACTGCCGCGACAAGCTGGGCATTCCGGGCGACCGACTGAACGTCGATGGCGGCGCCATCGCGGTGGGCCACCCCTACGGCGTGAGCGGCCAGCGCCTCACCGGCCATGCGCTCATCGAAGGCAAGCGCCGTGGCGCGAAGAAGGTCGTGGTCACGATGTGCATCGGGGGTGGCATGG
>CALRYR010000170.1:0-8263 GCA_943372425.1 Variovorax sp. YR752
GGCACCGCCGGCGATCTTCTTCAGTGTCAGCATGGGGTGGTCTTTCAGCGCAGCGGTCCGGCGGGCGTGGCGAAACCGCGCGGACGCGCGTTCTTCTCGGGGGGCAGCGGACGCAGCGTCGCGACCGTGAGCTGGTCATCGCCGAAGTACTTCGCGGCGACCGCCTGCACCTGCTCGGCCGTGACCTTCTGCAGTTGAGCGACGATGCGGGCGCTGGCGTCCAGCGGCAGGCCCTGCACCCAGTTTGCACCGAGCTCGCGGCCCTGCGCCATCACCGAGTCGAGCTTGTAGGTCTGGCTGGCGACCCACTGCGTCTTCACGCGGGCCAGCTCGGCCACATCCACGCCGTCGCGGGCCACGCGGGCGACTTCGGCGCGCAGTGCGGCCTCGACGGCCTCGGGCGTCTTGCCGGCGGCCGGCACGCCGTCGAGCTCGAAGAGCTGCGGCCCGCGGCCGGTGAGGCCGGCGTACGAGCCGGCTTCATCGGCCACGCGATCCGGCCCCTGAGTCAGCGCGCGATCCAGCCGCGCGCCGGGGTAGCCGTCGAGCAGCGCCGACAGCACCACCAGCGCCCAGACGTCGCTCTCGCCATCGATGTTTTCCAGCCGCGGCGTGCGGAAGGCCAGCGACACGTACGACTGCTCGGCCGGTGCCTTGAACTCGATGCGGCGGATGCCGCGTTGCACCGGCTCGGTCCGCGGCTTGCGCGTGGGCACGGCGCGGGCCGGGATGCGGCCGTAGTATTTTTCGGCGAGCGCACGAACGCGCTCGACGTCGACATCGCCCGCCACCACGATCGCCGCGTTGGCCGGCACGTACCACTGACGATGGAAGTTGCGCACGTCGTCGGCGGTCATGGCATCGAGGTCGCTCATCCATCCGACCACCGGCCGGCGGTACGGCGACGCGATGAAGACGGTCGCATTCTGCTGCTCACCCAGCAGCGCGCGCGGCTGGTCTTCGGTGCGCATGCGGCGCTCTTCCTTGACCACCTCGATCTCGCGCTGGAACTCGACATCGGCCCACTGGTTGTCGGCGAAGCGGTCGGCCTCCAGCTTCATGACGTCTTCCAGCTTGCCATTGGGGATCTGCTGGTAGTAGCCGGTGTAGTCGCGCGTGGTGAAGGCGTTTTCCTGCCCACCCAGGGCCGCGACCTGGCGCGAGAACTCGCCGGGCTTGATGTGCTTGGTGCCCTTGAACATCATGTGTTCCAGCGCGTGCGCCACGCCCGACGTGCCATCGACCTCGTCCATCGAGCCCACCCGCACCCACAGCATGTGGACGGCCGTGGGCGAGCGCCGGTCGGACTGGACGATCAGCGTCATGCCGTTCGACAGGGTGAACTGGCGCGCCTGCGTGGCGGCACCGGGGACAGGCGCCCGGGTGTCGGCGGTGGACGGGGCGGGTGTCTGTGCCAGTGCGGGGAGCGTCCAGGGCGCGACGAGCACCAGGGCCAGCACCGCACCAGACGCTGTGCGGCGTGGCGAAGGGTGTTTCATAGAATGGGTCGGATTGTAAAAACCACCTGATGTTCAGTTTCTTCAAGAAAAAACCAGCCGAGGCCGCCCTACCGCCGGTCGAGGCCCCCGCCGCGCCGGCGCCAGCCGTCGAAGCGCCCGTGGCGCCACCACCGGCCAAGTCGATGTTCTCGCCGTCGAGCTGGTTCCGAGGTGAGGCGCCACCACCACCGCCGCCTGCTCCGGCTCTGCCGCCCCCTGCTCCGCCCGCGCTGCCGTCGGCACCTGTGCCCGCGCCATCGCCATCGCCAGCGCCGGTCGTGCCGCCAACGCCACCCGTGGTCGCACCGATCCCGATCCCGATCCCGATCCCGATGCCGACGCCTGCACCAGTGGCAGTGCCGCCTCCCGCACCGGTGCCTGCCCCCGTCGTCGCACCCGCCGCCCCTTCCCGCACCGGCTGGCTCGACAAGCTCAAGGCCGGCTTGCGCAAGACCGGCACCGGCATCCAGGCCGTGTTCGTCAACGCACAGATCGACGAGGCGCTCTACGAAGAACTCGAAACCGCGCTGCTGATGGCGGACACCGGCGTGAAGGCCACCGAGTTCCTGCTCGACGACCTGCGCCGCCGCGTTCGCAACCAGATGCCGCGCGATGCGCAGCAGGTGCGCATGCTGCTGGCCGACGCGATCACCGACCTGCTGAAGCCGCTGGAAAAGCCGCTGGTCATCGGCCAGTACACGCCGACCGTGATCATGGTGGCCGGCGTCAACGGCGCCGGCAAGACGACTTCCATCGGCAAGCTCACCAAGCACCTGGCCAACGAAGGCGCGTCGGTGCTGCTGGCTGCGGCCGACACCTTCCGCGCGGCGGCGCGCGAGCAGCTGCTGGTCTGGGCCGACCGCAACACGGTCGAGATCGTCAGCAACGAAGGCGGCGACCCGGCGTCGGTGAGCTTCGACGCGGTGAACGCCGGCAAGGCGCGCGGCAAGGACGTGGTGCTCGTCGACACCGCCGGCCGGCTGCCGACGCAGCTGCACCTGATGGACGAGCTGAAGAAGATCAAGCGCGTGGTCAGCAAGGCCGACGCCACGGCGCCGCACGAGGTGCTGCTGGTGATCGACGGCAACACCGGCCAGAACGCGCTGGCGCAGGTCAAGGCCTTCGACGAGACGCTGGGCCTGACTGGGCTGGTCGTCACCAAGCTCGACGGCACGGCCAAGGGCGGCGTGCTGTGCGCCATCGCCCGCGAGCGGCCGATCCCGGTCTACTTCATCGGCGTGGGCGAGAAGCTGGAAGACCTCGAAACCTTCGACGCACGCGAATTCGCGCAGGCCCTGCTCGGCTGATCAGCGGCGCGGGAGGATTGTGCGCGGGTACGCCGCCTCGTCGAAAGGCGCGAAATCCGTCTTCGGCGCGAGGCTGAGTGATTCGACCGCCGGGGCGTCGTCGGCCGCCGACAGAAAGCGCAGTTGCACGTCGCCCACTTCCAGCACATCCCGGTTCTTCAGCGAGTGCACGCCGATCTTGCGGCCGTTCACCAGCGTGCCGTTGCTGCTGTGCAGGTCGGTGACCGTGATGGAAGTGCCAACGATGTCGATCGCGGCGTGCGTGCGGCTCACCAGGGGGCTGTCGAACACCAGGGTGTTCCGGTCGGATCGGCCGATGGTCGTCCGCCCTGCGGCGAGGTTGATCTGCCGGGGGGTCCCGGCCTTGGTCATGATGATGAGGCGTGGCATGGCTCTGGCTCCCTTTGGCTGCTGAAAACGCCTCTTCGAGCGCTGGCCGCATTCTTCCGGAACAATCGATCAACAAAGCCTGCCAAACCGTCTCCGGGGCTGAAAATGAATACTTTCGTGAACAATTCGATGCCCAGTTGGGGCCTCGTTCTCGGGAACCCTTGCCTTAGCACTCCCTCTAACCGAGTGCTAATATGTCGATCTACAAAGGAGTTTCCCCAATGACAAGTCTGTCTGGAGCCTCTACGACCCACCAACTCGCCGTCGCCAACCCCTGGTCGATGGTGCCGCCGCTGGGCAACCTGGATGCCTACATCTCGGCCGCCAACCGCCTGCCGATGCTCACGCTCGAGGAAGAGCAGGGCTTCGCTCGCCGTCTGCGCGACCACAACGACCTCGAATCCGCCGGCGCGCTGGTGCTGTCGCACCTGCGCCTGGTCGTCTCGATCTCCCGCCAGTACCTGGGCTACGGGCTGCCGCATGGCGACCTGATCCAGGAAGGCAACATCGGCCTGATGAAGGCCGTGAAGCGCTTCGACCCCGACCAGGGCGTTCGGCTGGTGAGCTACGCCATGCACTGGATCAAGGCCGAGATCCACGAGTACATCCTGAAAAACTGGCGCATGGTCAAGGTCGCGACGACCAAGGCCCAGCGCAAGCTGTTCTTCAACCTGCGCTCGATGAAGCAGGGTTTCAAGGCCGACGATGCGGCTGCCGACGGCGACACGCACCGCGCGACGCTGACCGACAGCCAGGTGACGCAGATGGCCGAGAAGCTCAACGTCAAGCGCGAGGAAGTGCTCGAGATGGAAATGCGGCTGTCGGGTGGCGACGTGCTGCTCGACCCGAGCCCGTCCGACGACGGCGAAGAAGCCTTCGGGCCGATCGCCTACCTGGCCGACGCCACGCAGGAACCGACGGCGCAGCTCGAATCGCGCCAGCGCGACCGCCTGTCGAGCGACGGCATCTCGACCGCGCTCGAAGCGCTGGACGACCGCAGCCGCCGCATCGTGGAAGAACGCTGGCTCAAGGTCAACGACGATGGCTCGGGCGGCATGACGCTGCACGAACTGGCGGCCGACTACGGCGTCTCGGCCGAGCGCATCCGCCAGATCGAAGTGGCGGCGATGAAGAAGATGAAGAAGGCACTGGTCGAGTACGCCTGAGCCTGAACGCCCTTCCCAACGAAAAAGCCCGGTGCATGCACCGGGCTTTTTTGTGGCCGACCGGGGAGTCAGCCCTGCTGGATCAGCGCCTTCACGTCCGCCACCATCGGCGCCACGCCTGCGCCGTAGCGCGCATAGAGGCGCAGGCGGCCCTGCGTGTCGTAGATGTAGCTGGCGGCCGAGTGGTCCATCGAGTAGCTGGTGGGCGTCTTGCCGTCGACCTTCTTGTAGTAGGCCTTGTAGTCCTTGGCCATGGCCGCGAGCTGTTCCTGCGTGGGAATGAGCGCGACGAAGGCCGGGTCGAAGGCGCCCATGTAGGCCTTCATGACCTCGGGCGTGTCGCGGTCGGGGTCGACGGTGACGAACAGCACCTGCAGCTTGTCGCCGTCGGTGCCGAGCTGCTGCTTGACCTGTGCCATCTCGGTCATGGTCGTGGGGCATACGTCGGGGCACTGGGCGTAGCCGAAGAACAGCACCACGATCTTTCCCTTGAAGTCGGCCAGCGTGCGCTCCTTGCCGTCGGCGTCCTTCAACGCGAAGCCCTTGGCGTAGTCCGCACCGGTCATGTCGACGGCGTTGAAGCTGGGCTTGGGGTCGGAACAGGCTGCGAGGCCTGCCAATGCGGCCAATGCCACAGGCACACCGGCCAGTCGGAGGAAATCGCGCTTGTTCATGCGTGCGCCCATCGAGATCAGTAGAGGTAATGGTCGACCAGCAGCGCCGCGAACAGCACGCTGAGGTGGATCAGGGAAAAGCGGAAGGTCTTGCGCGCCAGCGCGTCGGAATAGTTTCGCCACAGCGCGAAGGCGTAGCCGCTGAAGCCGATGCTCACCGCGACTGCCACCGCCAGGTACAGCCAGCCGCTCATGCCATAGATGAACGGCATCAGGCAGGCGGCGAACAGGATGAAGGTGTAGAGCAGCACCTGCAGCCGCGTGAATTCATTGCCGTGCGTCACGGGCAGCATCGGCAGGCCGGCCTTGCGGTAGTCCTCGACGCGGTAGAGCGCCAGCGCCCAGAAGTGCGGCGGCGTCCACAGGAAGATGATGAGGAAGAGGATCAGCGCCTCGGGGCCGACGTCGCCCGTCATCGTGGCCCAGCCGAGCACCGGCGGCATCGCGCCCGAGGCGCCGCCGATCACGATGTTCTGCGGCGTCAGCGGCTTGAGGATGACGGTGTAGACCACCGCATAGCCGACGAAGGTCGCGAAGGTGAGCCACATCGTCAGCGGGTTGACGGTGAACCACAGCAGCGCCGAACCAGCGGCACAAAGCACGGCCGAGAAGGTGAGCGCCTGCCGGTCGCTCAGCTCGCCGCGGGCGGTCGGGCGCCAGGCGGTGCGCTTCATCTTGGCATCGATGCCCTTCTCGACGAGGCAATTGAAGGCGGCGGCGGCACCGGCCACGAGCCAGATGCCGATGCAGCCGAGCAGGCCGCGCTGCACATCCGCCCAGCTCGGCACGCCGGGGACGGCCAGCACCATGCCGATCAACGCGCAGAAGACGATGAGCTGCACCACGCGCGGCTTGGTGAGCGCGTAGAACTGACGCAGCACGCTGGCGGTGCTGGCGTGCGCGGGCGAGGTGGCGGGAAGCGGTCGACTCATGCGGCCCCCATCCTGCCCGAAGCGGCGCCGGGGGTGCGCACGGCGGCTTCGCGGGGGACGCGTCGGCTCTCGCACAGCGTCCAGGTCAGCACCACCGCCAGCGCCGCCGCGCCCCCCGTGTGCAGCACGGCCGCAGCCAGCGGCCAGCCAAGCAACACGTTGCCGAGACCGGTCGCGAGCTGGAGCAGCGCGAGGCCGGCCAGCCAGCGCGCCTGCGGACGCAGCGATGGAATGCGGCGCAAGCGCCAGGCGAGCACGCCGAGCGCGACGAACACGACATAGGCCATCAGCCGATGCACATAGTGGATGGCGGTGAGCGCGGCGAACTCGATCGGCGTGCCGCCGGCATCCACGCCGAGCTCGCGCCAGATCTGGAAGCCCTGGCTGAAGTTCATCGGCGGCCACCAGCTGCCCTGGCAGGTCGGGAACTGTGTGCAGGCCAGCACCGCGTAGTTGGTGCTGACCCAGCCGCCCAGGGCGATCTGCAGCATCAGCAGCGCGGTCGTGGCGACGAGCAGCGTCCGCAGCGGCGACGCGATCGCCATTGGGCCGCGCGCCGCGGCCGACTGCCGGTAGCGCACGGCCTGGATGCAGAGCAGCGCCAGCAGCACGATGGCGCCGAGCAGGTGCAGGGTGACGATCGCCGGGAACAGCTTGAGCGTGACGGTGAGCGCGCCGAACGCGCCCTGCAGGCACACCCACACCAGCGTGGCCGCGGGCCACCAGGCGCTGAGCGCGGCCGGATCGCCCGCTGCCTGCGCACGCGCCGGTAGCTTGCGTTGCCGGCGCCGCACCACCCAGGTCGCGACCGCCAGGCTGAGGATCAGCACGCCGACGCCGGTTGCCAGGTAGCGGTGCACCATCTCGACCCAGGCCTTGCTGTGCGTCACCGGGCCGGAAGGCAGTGCCGACTGCGCCATCGCGATCTCGTGGCGCGCACCGAGCGGGCTGGCATTGCCGTAGCAGCCGGGCCAGTCGGGGCAGCCCAGACCGGAATCGGTGAGCCGGGTGAAGGCGCCGAACAACGTGAGGTCGAAGGTGAGGAAGAGCGTGAGCACCGTCAACGCATGCAGGCGGCGCGCCGGCCCGGCCCCGGCGTTGCGGCGCCACACCCAGACCAGCGGCCCGAGCGCGATCAGCACGCCCACGGCCATGAGCCAGGCGATGGGGGTGAGGTCGTAGAGGGACTGGCTTTCCATGGTGTTGGTGTGCTAGCGGCCGGCTTCGTCCCAGGAGGCGGACGCGCGCAGCAGCCGGTCGAGGTCGCGCTTGGCGCGGCCGGCGCCTTCGTTGTCCATGCGCCCCGGGAACCGCATCATCCAGTTGCCCAGCGGATCGACCACGTAGAAATGTTCGGCCAGCGTGTGGCCGGCGGCGGGCGTGAGCCACGCGGCGATCTGGGCCGCCGGCACGCGCAGCACGGTGGCGCCGTGCAGGCCGTTGTCGAGCCGCGACGGCACGGGGGCATCGTCGCTCACCAGCCAGACGCGGTCGAGGCGGTCCTTCTCGCGGCCCAGGCTTTCGCGCAATTGGCGCTGCAGGTAGAGCTGCCGCTCGCACAGCGCGTCGCAGGCGGCATCGGCCACCGTCACCAGCAGCCACTGGCCCTTGAGCGCACGCAGCGTGGTCGGCGTGCCGTCGCGTGCGATCGCGGCCGTGGCCGGCAGCGGGCGCTGCGGATCGACCAGCTCGCCGTAGACACGCTTGCCTTCCGGCCGGATCACGTAGTAGGTGAAGTAGGAGGCGATGACCGGCGCGGCGCAGCACAGCATCACGGCGATCATCTTCCAGCGACCGATGGCCGTGCGGCGGCCTTCGCTGCCGTCGAGCGCCTGGTTCGGCGACGGCATCGAGTGCACCGTCAGGCCCAGGGGCTCGTCAGCGTTCGCCATGGCAGGGCTTGCGCCTGGGTGCGATGAATTGGAACCAGACATAGAGGATGACGACGAGGGCCGCGAGGCCGAACCACTGGAATGCATAGCCATAGTGCTTTTCGACCCCCAGCGCAGGCGCCGGCCAGTCGCGTTGCAGGCCTTCGGAGGCCGCCCCGATCTGCTGGAGCGTGAGGTCGGTGCGCAAGGGCAGACGGGTTTCGCTGCGGAACGCTTCGAGGTCCAGATTCTGCCGGATGGGAGAAGACCCCACGGCAGGCTGCGCGGCCTCGACGGCCGGCGCACCTTCGGATGCGGATGCGGCGGCGGAAGCCGGCGCAGCGGGCTTGCCGAGTTCCAGCAGGTGCGCGGGCGGCGGCGCGACGCGCCCGGTCACCTCGACCAGGCCGGCGGGTGTCTCCAC
>CALRYR010000171.1:0-8261 GCA_943372425.1 Variovorax sp. YR752
AAGGACGCGGGCAAGATGCGCGCCGAAGGCAAGGAGTACGTCGTCAAGGATGGGGACGTGATGAACTTCCTGTTCAGCTCCTGACCGGCCGATCGTCCATGCTCACCGTCCACCACCTCAACAACTCGCGCTCCCAGCGCGTCCTCTGGCTGCTCGAAGAACTCGGGCTGCCCTACGAGATCGTGCACTACCAGCGCGATCCGAAGACGATGCTGGCGCCGCCCGAGCTGCGCCAGGTGCATCCGCTGGGCAAGTCGCCGGTGGTGTCGACGGACGACGGCCTGGTGCTGGCGGAGTCGGGCGCGATCGTCGAGACGCTGATCGAGCGCCATGGCCAGGGCCGCTTTGCGCCGCCGGCCGGGAGCGCGGATGCGTTGCGCTACCGCTACTGGCTGCACTACGCCGAGGGCTCGGCCATGCCGCCGCTGCTGCTCAAGCTGATCTTCGACAAGATCGAGCAGGCGAAGATGCCTTTCTTCATCAAGCCGATCGCCAAGGGCATCGCCGGCAAGGCCAAGGCTGGCTTCGTGACGCCCAACATCCGCGCCCACCTCGACTTCATGGAGGGCGAACTGGGCAAGAGCGAGTGGTTCGCCGGGGCCGAGTTCACCGGCGCGGACATCCAGATGAGCTTCCCGGTCGAGGCGGCGCGTGCACGGGGCGGGCTGGACAACAGCCGTCCACGGCTGATGGCATGGCTCGCGCGCATCCACGCGCGCCCGGCCTACCAACAGGCGCTGGAACGCGGCGGCCCGTACGGCTTGCTGAGCTGAAGCGCAGTCCTCAGGCCGGCCAGATGTAGAGCAGCGCCACGGTCATCGTGACGTAGCGCGCGAACTTCCCGATCGCCATGTAGACGAGGCAGGGCCAGAAGGGCAGCTTGAGCCAGCCGGCGACCGCGCACAGCGGGTCGCCCACCAGCGGCAGCCAGCTCAGCAGGCAGGCCTTGGGCCCGAGCCGTTCGAGCCAGGCCAGCACCCGCACGTGGTGCTTCGAATGCGCGTATTTGTCGGCCACCTTGTGCGCGCCGTAACCCATCCACCAGTCGAGCGCACCACCCAGCGTGTTGCCCAGCGTGGCCACGCCGATGGCTGGCCAGAACATGTCGGGGTTGAGCTTGAGCAGCCCGAACAGGATCGGCTCCGAGCCGACAGGCAGGAGCGTCGCCGAGACGAAGGCGGCGATGAAGACGGTCGACAGCCCGTATTGGGGCAGTGCGAGAAGCGCCAGAAGGGAGTCGAGCCAGGCTTGCATGTGCGCCGGAGTATAGGAAGGCGCGCGGGGCTGCCTCGTCGGATGGGGCGCCGCGTGGCGTCGCGCAAGAGGGCAATGCCCTACGTCATTCGTTTCAGCGCCTGAAATGCAGGTTGGCTACAATCGTGCCTCATTTTTCAGCAGCCACGCGCTCGCTCCCTCTCTCCCTCACCATGCAGATCGGCCCTATCGCGCTGGAAAACCGCCTGTTCGTCGCGCCCATGGCCGGCGTGACGGACCGGCCGTTTCGCATGCTCTGCCGATCGCTCGGTGCGGGCTACGCGGTCAGCGAGATGGTGACCTCGCGCAAGGAGCTGTGGAACACGCTCAAGACCTCGCGCCGTGCGGACCATGCCGGTGAGCCCGGCCCCATCGCGGTGCAGATCGCGGGCACCGATGCGGCCATGATGGCCGAGGCCACGCACTACAACATCGACCGCGGCGCGCAGATCATCGACATCAACATGGGTTGCCCGGCCAAGAAGGTCTGCAACAAGTGGGCGGGCTCGGCGCTGATGCGCGACGAGCCACTGGCGCTGGAAATCGTGCAGGCCGTGGTGGCCGCGGCCGCGCCGCACGGCGTGCCGGTGACGCTCAAGATGCGCACCGGCTGGAGTGCCGACCACCGCAACGCGGTGAAGCTGGCGCGCGACTTCGAGTCGGCCGGGGTGCAGATGCTCACGGTGCACGGCCGCACGCGCGAACAGGGCTACAAGGGCGCTGCCGAGTACGACACCATCGCCGCCGTGAAGGCTGCGGTGCGCGTGCCTGTGGTGGCCAATGGCGACATCACCAGCCCCGAGAAGGCGCGCGACGTGCTCGCCGCCTCCGGTGCCGACGCGGTGATGGTCGGCCGCGCGGCGCAGGGCCGGCCGTGGATCTTCCGCGAGATCGCGCATTTCCTCGCGACGGGCACGCACCTTGCACCACCGCTGGTGGCGGAGGTGCGGCGTTTGCTGCTCGACCATCTGCAGGAGCATTACGGGCTCTATGGCGAGTACAGCGGCGTGCGCACGGCACGCAAGCACATCGGCTGGTACGTGCGGGCACTGCCGGGGGGCGAGGACTTCCGCGGACGCATGAACGCGATCGAGGACTGCGCCGCACAGCTGCGCGCGGTGTCCGACTATTTCGAGGGGCTGGCCGAGGGGATGGACCGCATCCCTGCGCACCACGAACCTGCCGACGCGCAGGACGGGTGGAACGGCGGCGAGGACGAGAGAGCGGCCACCGCCGCGCACTGACAACAAGAGAGCGTCATGAGCAAGAAGAGTATCGAGGACTGTGTCCGCAACAGTCTGGAAAGCTATTTCCGCGACCTGCACGGCACCGAACCGGACGGCATGTACGACATGCTGGTGCGTGTGGTCGAGAAGCCGCTGCTCGACGTCGTCATGGCGCGCGCCGAAGGCAACCAGTCGAAGGCCGCCCAATGGCTCGGCCTGAACCGCAACACCCTGCGCAAGAAACTGGTCGAACACAAATTACTGAAATGACGAAGAACCCCATGGCACTGACCGCACTCCTTTCCGTTTCCGACAAGACCGGCATCCTCGAATTCGCCCAGGCGTTGAACGCGCTGGGCATCCAGCTGCTGTCCACCGGCGGCACCGCCAAGCTGCTGGCCGACGCGGGCCTGCCCGTGACCGAGGTGGCCGACCACACCGGCTTCCCCGAGATGCTCGACGGCCGCGTGAAGACGCTGCACCCGAAGATCCACGGCGGCCTACTGGCGCGCCGCGACGTGCCGGCGCACGTCGCGGCGATCCAGGAACACGGCATCGACACCATCGACCTGCTGGTGGTCAACCTCTACCCCTTCGAAGCCACCGTGGCCAAGCCCGGCTGCACGCTGGAGGACGCCATCGAGAACATCGACATCGGCGGCCCGGCCATGGTGCGCAGCGCGGCCAAGAACTGGAAGGACGTCGGCGTGCTGACCGACGCATCGCAGTACGCCGTCGCGCTGGCCGAACTGAAGGCCGACGGCAAGCTGAGCGACAAGACCAAGTTCGCCTTCAGCGTCGCCGCGTTCAACCGCATCGCCGACTACGACGGCGCGATCAGCGACTACCTCTCTGCCATCGACTTCGACGCCAGCATCGGACAGCCCTCGCCCAAGCGCACGCTGTTCCCGGCGCAGAGCAACGGCCGCTTTGTGAAGATCCAGGACCTGCGCTATGGCGAGAACCCGCACCAGCAGGCCGCGTTCTACCGGGACCTGTATCCGGCGCCCGGCTCGCTGGTGAGCGCCAAGCAACTGCAGGGCAAGGAGCTGAGCTACAACAACATCGCCGACGCGGACGCCGCGTGGGAATGCGTGAAGAGCTTCGATGTGCCCGCGTGCGTGATCGTCAAGCACGCCAACCCCTGCGGCGTGGCGATCGGCAAGGATGCGGCCGAGGCCTATTCGAAGGCCTTCAAGACCGACCCGACCTCGGCCTTCGGCGGCATCATCGCCTTCAACCGCCCGGTCGACGCCGACACCGCCCAGGCCATCGCCAAGCAGTTCGTCGAAGTGCTGATGGCGCCCGGCTACACGCCCGAGGCGCTCGAGGTCTTCCAGGCCACCAAGGCGAAGCTCAACGTGCGTGTGCTCGAAATCGCACTGCCGAAGGGCGGTACCAGCGACTGGGACAACGGCCGCAACATGATGGACGTCAAGCGCGTCGGTTCGGGCCTGCTGATCCAGACCGCCGACAACCACGAACTCGCCGCCAGCGACCTCAAGGTGGTCAGCAAGAAGCAGCCGACGCCGCAGCAGCTCGACGACCTGCTCTTCGCCTGGAAGGTCGCCAAGTACGTCAAGAGCAACGCCATCGTCTTCTGCGCCGACGGCATGACCATGGGCGTGGGCGCGGGCCAGATGAGCCGCCTCGACTCCGCACGCATCGCCAGCATCAAGGCCGAGCACGCGGGCCTGTCGCTCAAGGGCACGGCCGTCGCCAGCGACGCCTTCTTCCCGTTCCGCGACGGCCTCGACGTGGTGGTGGATGCGGGCGCGAGCTGCGTCATTCAGCCGGGCGGCTCGATGCGCGACCAGGAAGTCATCGACGCGGCGGACGAGCGCGGCGTGGTGATGGTGCTCTCAGGCGTTCGCCACTTCCGCCACTGAACGCGGCCTGGCTCAAGCGCCGCCGAAGCGGTACTTGAGCTGGAAGCTCAAGGCGCCGTAGAGGCGGTCCTTGTAGCTGGGGATGAACGCGATGTTCAGGCCCCAGTTGCGGCCTTCGATGGCCGCCGTCGGGACCAGCGCCGGGAACCAGCCGCCGTGGCGGTAGTTGGGGTAGCCGTCGAAGGCGCCGACCACCGCACCGAGCTTCACGCCGTAGAGCTCGAAGGGCATCACGTACACGCCGAGGTAGCGCGAGGTCTCGCGGTCGCTGTTGTGGAAGATGCCGGCCGTGAGCGAATAGGTGGAATCCAGCGTCCATTCGACGCCGAGCCCGGGGTTCACGTCCTCCAGGCCCTTGTGGCGATCGAAGTGGTACGAATAGAAGCCGGGGTTCAGCCAGAGCCGGCTGGGTTCGGACTGGGCTGCCGCTGCACCCGGCAGGAGCGTGAGGATTGGCAGTACGGCCAGGGTCGTCGGCAGCAGGGAACGCAGTCGCATGGTGGCAGGGTCTACAGGGTCTTGAGGATCTGCCGGGCCGCGTCGATCGTCGCGGCGATGTCGTCGTCGCTGTGCGCCGCACTCACGAAGCCCGCTTCGTACAGCGCTGGCGCGATGTAGACGCCGCGGTCCAGCAGGCCATGAAACAACGTGTTGAACTTGGCGTTGTCCGTGGTCATGACTGTGGCGTAGTTCTGTGGCAGTTCGTTGAACAGGAAGAAGCCGAACATGCCGCCTTCGCTGTCGACGCTGAAGGGCACGCCTTCGGCCGCCGCGGCGCCCTTCAGGCCTTCGACCAGCGCGCGGGTCTTCGCCGACAGCGCTTCGTAGAAGCCGGGCTTGGCGAGTTCCTTGAGCGTGGCGAGCCCGCAGGCCGTGGCCACCGGGTTGCCCGACAGCGTGCCGGCCTGGTAGACCGCGCCGATCGGGGCGAGCTGTTCCATGATGGCGCGCGGCCCGCCGAAGGCCGCCAGGGGCATGCCGCCGCCGATGACCTTGCCGAGCACCGTGAGGTCGGGCTTGATGCCCAGCACGCCCTGCGCGCCGTGCAGGCCGACGCGAAAGCCCGTCATCACTTCGTCGAACACCAGCAGCGCGCCGTGCTGTGTGCACAGTTCTCGGCAGCGCCGGGCGAACGCGGGCGTGGCGCGCACGAAGTTCATGTTGCCGGCGATCGCCTCGATCATGAGGCAGGCCATCTCGTGGCCGTGCAGCGCGAAAGCCTCTTCCAGCTGGGCGATGTTGTTGTACTCGAGCACCAGCGTGTGCGGCACGGCTTCGGGCGGCACGCCGGCCGAGGTCGGGTGGCCGAAGGTGGCCAGGCCCGAGCCGGCCTTGACCAGCAGCGCGTCGGCGTGGCCGTGGTAGCAGCCCTCGAACTTGATGATGTACTTGCGGCCGGTCGCGCCGCGCGCCAGGCGCAGCGCGCTCATCGCGGCCTCGGTGCCCGAACTCACCAGGCGCACCATCTCCATCGACGGCACCAGCGCGAGGATGGCCTCGGCCAGTTCGATCTCGCGCTCGGTCGGCGCGCCGTACGAGAAGCCCTCGGTCACGGCCTTCTGCACCGCCTCGACCACGGCCGGATGCCCGTGGCCCAGGATCATCGGCCCCCAGGAGCCGATGTAGTCGATGTAGCGCTGGTCGTTGGCATCCCAGAAGTAGGCGCCCTGCGCGCGGGTGATGAAGCGCGGCGTGCCGCCCACGGCCTTGAAGGCGCGCACGGGCGAGTTGACGCCGCCGGGGATGACGGCGCGGGCGCGTTCGAAGAGGCGTTGGTTGTTGTCGAGGGTCATGGAATCAGTGGCGGGTGTCATGGGGTGGCAGGGCGAAGTCGGGCGGCAGGTCGGTGCCGTCGTCCTCGTCTTCGTCGTCCTCGGGTTGGGCCCAGAACAGGCGGTCGGGCAGCACGTGGCCCATGCCGGGGCGGAAGCCGGCGTCGAGGCAGCGGTCCATGTAGCTCAGTGCCTCGGAGGTGGCGGCCACGAGGTCGGTGCCACTGGCGAGCAGCGCGGCCAGCGCGGCCGACAGCGTGTCACCGGCGCCCGCGAAGACGGCCTCGAGCCGCTCGTACTTCTCGCTGGCGAGCACGGCCTGGGGGGAAGCCAGCACGTTGTCGATGAACTGGTCGGGCAGCACGATGCCGGTGACCAGCGTGTAGGGCGTGCCCTGCTCGCCGGCGGCACGGGCGATGTCGCGCGCCGTCGGCGGCTTGTCGCCGGCCCAGTCGGGCAGCAGCCATCGCCACAGCGTGCTGTGGTTGCCGACCAGCACCGTGGTCTGCGGCAGCACCAGCTCGCGGAAGGCATCGAGGTAGGCCTCGATCTGGTTCTCGTCCCACCACGACAGGTTGGGCATGTACGCCACCACCGGCACGTCGGGGTAGTCGGTGGCGGTCTCGGCGATGGTGCTGAGGTTTTCCGGCGAGCCGGCGAAGCCGACCTTGATCAGCTGCACCTGGACGTCTTCGAGAATGGCGCGCGTCTGCTCGGCGACGGCCTCCTCGTCGAAGGCGAAGTGGTCGAAGATCTCGGCGGTGTCGCGCGCGTACGCGCCGGTCACGACCGGCAGCATGTGAGCGCCGACTGACGCCATGGCCAGCGTGTCGCCGGCCAATCCGCCGGCGCCGCTCGGGTCGCTGGCGTTGAACACCAGCACGCAGGGCGGATTCAGGTCGGCCTCCGCGGTCGCGATGTCGTCGGGGGTCGGGTCGTTAAGATCACCCATGCTGCAGGCGCCTTCCGCGAGTAATAGGTAAGTTGTCAAACGCCGTCTCAGGCCGGGGCCATGGTGGCATATGTGAGACGCTCGCCACACATTCGTGCGAAACGTCTAGATACAATCGTTGCATTCTATGAACAGGGACTTTAAGCTGCGATGAATACGAAAACCTGGATGTGCCTGATTTGCGGGTGGATCTATGACGAAGCGGTCGGGGTACCAGAAGATGGTATTGCGCCCAACACGGCCTGGGCCGATGTTCCGATGAACTGGACCTGTCCGGAATGCGGAGCGCGCAAGGAAGACTTCGAAATGGTCGAGATCTGAAGCATGGCATAGGGTGACACCCGCCGCATGGTCCCACCTGCGGCGGTCGACGGAAGTCTGTCTCTAACGAGGAGCGTGTGCCAATGAGCACGAACGGTTCGGGTTACAAGGTGCTCGTCATCGACGACAGCAACACCATTCGGCGCAGCGCCGAAATCTTCCTCAAGCAAGGCGGTCACGAAGTGCTGTTGGCGGAGGACGGCTTCGACGCGCTGTCCAAGGTCAACGACCATCGCCCGCACCTGATCTTCTGCGACATCCTGATGCCGCGCCTCGACGGTTACCAGACCTGCGCCATCATCAAGCGCAACGTCGACTTCTCGCACGTGCCGGTCGTGATGCTGTCCTCCAAGGACGGCGTGTTCGACAAGGCCCGGGGCCGCATGGTGGGCTCCCAGGACTACCTTACCAAGCCCTTCACCAAAGACCAGCTGCTGCAGGCCGTGCAGCAGTTCGGCATCGTCCAGCAGAAAGAAGTGCAGTAATGCCCATCCACAAAGTACTCGTGGTCGACGACTCGAAGACCGAACTGGTGTTCCTGACCGACCTGCTGCAGAAGAACGGCTTCTCGGTCAAGACGGCGGAGAACGCCGACGACGCCATGCGCCGCCTGGAAGAAGAGCAGCCCGACCTGATCCTGATGGACGTCGTGATGCCCGGCCAGAACGGCTTCCAGCTGACGCGTGCGATCGCCCGCAACCCGCAGTACGCGAGCGTGCCGATCATCCTGTGCACCAGCAAGAACCAGGAGACCGACCGCGTCTGGGGCATGCGCCAGGGCGCGCGCGACTACATCGTGAAGCCGGTGAACGCGGCCGAGCTGATGGCCAAGATCAACGCGCTCGCC
>CALRYR010000172.1:0-8214 GCA_943372425.1 Variovorax sp. YR752
GGCGCGAAGAACTCCCAGCCCTTGGTGGTGACGGCGGCACCGGGCAGCTTGGCCAGGCGCTGCACGTCGAAGTACTCGACCGCACCGCCGGGCACCAGGTCGACCTTGCCCGACTCGAACGCCGCGGCGCGCGAGGCGGCGTCGGGAATGATGTGGAAGTACACGCTCTCGACCAGCGGCATGTCCTTGACGTGGTACTTGTCGTTGGCCACCAGCTGGATGTAGCTGCCCTTGACCCATTCCTTGAGCATGAACGGGCCGGTGCCGATCGGCTTGGCGTTGGCCGGGTTCGTGAGGAAGTCGGTGCCTTCGTAGATGTGCTTGGGCACCATCGGCATGCTGCCGACCTCGAAGATGCCGATGAACGGGCCGAACGGGTACTTGAGCTTGAACTCGACGGTGTGCGAATCGAGCGCCTTGATGCTCTCGACGGCGGCCAGGTTGGCGCGCAGGCGCGCATGGGTCTTGCGCAGGAACACGTCGGCCGAGAACACCACGTCGTCGGCGGTGAAGGGCTTGCCGTCGTGCCACAGCACGCCCTGCTTGAGCTTGAAGGTGAAGACCGTGCCTTCCTTGTTCTGCGTCCAAGAGGTCGCCAGGCCCGGCAGTGGGGTGATCTTCTCGTCGTAGCGCAGCAGGCCTTCGTAGATGTTGCCGGCGATCATCTGCGTCGGCCCGTTCTGCGTGATGCCCAGCATCAGGCCGGGGGGTTCGGGCTGCACGACGGCATTGATGATGCCGCCCTTCTTGCCGGCCGCCAGGACGTGCAGCGGCACGCCGGCGATCGAGAAACCGGTGGCGGCAGCGACACCCGCCTGAATGAGATTGCGTCTTTTCATGGGGAAGGACTCCTGGGGCTCGTGGAAGGAATGGGGAAGGATCGAGGGGAAAGGGGCGTGCTCAGTCGCGGAAGGACGTGGCCGGTGACGGGGCGATGCGCTCGAGCATCGCGCGCCATTCGCGGGCGTTCGGGTCGTCCTGGCCGGCTTCGCGCGTGCTGTCGCCGCTCTCGTACTGCTGCGCGGTGCGCTCGCAGACCTCGGGCGGCACGGGGTGGATCGGCTCGCCGGTGGACGCGATGGCCAGCTGCACGCGGCAGGCGCGCTCCAGGTTCAGCATCAGGATGAAGGCCTCGGAGACCGTGCGGCCCAGCGTCATCAGGCCGTGGTTGCGCAGGATCATGGCGCGCGACGTGGGGCCGAGGTCGGCAATGAGGCGTTCGCGCTCCTCGTGGTCCAGCGCGATGCCTTCGAAGTCGTGATAGACCACGCGGTTGTAGAACTGCAGCGCCCACTGGTTGCAGGGCTGCAGCCCGCCGGCCAGCGAGGACACGCCGACGCCGGCGACGGTGTGGGTGTGCAGCACGCAGGCCGCGTCGTGGCGGGCCGAATGCACCGCGCTGTGGATGGTGAAGCCGGCCGGGTTCACGTCGTAGGGCGAATCGTCGAGGATGCGGCCTTCGAGGTCGATCTTCACCAGCGACGAAGCCGTGATGTCGCGAAAGAGCATGCCGAACGGGTTGATGAGGAACTGGCCCTCGGTGCCCGGCACCCGCGCGGAGATGTGCGTGTAGATGCTGTCGTCCATGCCGTAGTACGCGACCAGCCGGTAGGCGGCGGCCAGGTCTTCGCGTACCTGGCGCTCGGCGGCGGAAACTTCGGTCTTACGGGGGCTGACGGATTGGAGGTGCATGGCGGGTCCTTTGCTTGCTGCCTGTCCAGGAATCCACCGGAATTGGCGGGAGCGGTCAATTTGTAACCTGTCGACAGTCAACGTTTGACAGTTGTCATGCAAGTTGCAGGCCAGGTGTGATAGGGGTAACCCGCCCGGTAACGGTGCAAAAATCGCTCCGGCGACCTGATCCAGGTGGCATTGCGCTTGCGTACGCACACATACCGTCAGAAGTGTGAAGTTCTGTAAAGCAGGGCCTCTTTCGGTGCCAACCGTGAACCAGTTGTGCCCGCTCGTTTCACACTTTCGCCTGCTCCCCACAACCACCGGCCTTCATGTCACAACCTGCCCGCCTCGCGCCGCCTTCCTCCGCCTTTCTCGGCCTCCGCTTCGGATTCGCGTTGGGGTTGGCGGCGGCCCTCGCCACCACAGGATGTTCGCGCAGCGAGCCTGCCAAGGGGGCGGCGCAGCCGCAGGTCAAGGACGTCGGCGTGGTCACGATCAAGCCCGAGCGGCTGGCCTTCAGCACGGAGCTGTCGGGCCGCACCGTGGCACCGGTGATCGCCGAGATCCGGCCGCAGGTGGGCGGCATCATCCAGAAGCGCCTGTTCAACGAGGGCTCCCGGGTCAAGGAAGGGCAGGCGCTGTACCAGCTCGACCCGGCGCCCTTTCAGGCGGCCTACGCCAGCGCGCAGGCCAACGTGCGCAAGGCCGAGTCGACGCTCGCGAACGCACGCACCATGGCCAAGCGCAATGCCGAGCTGGTGAAGATCGACGCCATCAGCCAGCAGGTGAACGAGCAGACACAGGCCACGGCGATGCAGGCCGAAGCCGACGTGGCGGTGGCGCGTGCGGCCGAACAGACCGCCCGCATCAACCTGGGCTACACGCGCATCAACTCGCCGATCACCGGCTGGGTCGAGCTCTCGACCGTCACGGCCGGCGCGCTGGTCACGGCCAACCAGGCGACTGCGTTGACCACGGTGCAGCAGCTCGACCCGGTGTACGTGCACGTCACGCAGTCCAGCGCCGACCTGTTGCGCCTGAAGCGCGAGCTGGCCGAAGGCCGCCTGCAGCGCGCCGGTGCCGACGAAGCGCCCATCAAGCTGCTGCTGGAAGACGGCTCGGTCTACCCGCACCCCGGCAAGCTGACCTTCGCCGGCGTAACGGTCGATGCCGGCACCGGCAGCGTGACGCTGCGCGCGGTGATGCCCAACCCCGACCGCCTGCTGATGCCCGGCATGTACGTGCGCGCGGTGCTGCAGGAAGGCGTGAACGAAGCCGCCCTGCTCATCCCGCAGCAGGCCGTGACCCGCACGCCCGACGGCGCCGCGACCACGCTGGTGGTCGGTGCGGACGACAAGCTGGTGAAGCGCGCCATCGTCGTCGGCCGTGCTGTGACGAACCGCTGGCAGGTCCTCAGCGGCCTTCAGGCCGGCGAACGCGTGCTGGTCGAAGGGTCGCAGCGCGCCCGCGTGGGCGACACGGTGCGGGCCTCGGAGGTCACACCGCCGGCAGCGACCCCTGGCGGCGCGAATCCGAAGGCGCCCAATGGCGCGGCCGGCGCGCCGAGCCCGGTGGCGAGCGCCGGCCCCGCGGCCACCGTGCGCTGAGGAGCGACGATGGCCCAGTTCTTCATCGAGCGCCCCATCTTCGCGTGGGTGCTGTCCATCATCGTCATGCTCGCGGGCCTGATGGCGATCCGCACGCTGCCGCTGGAGCAGTACCCGGACATCGCGCCACCGCGTGTGTCGATCGTCTCGACCTACACCGGCGCGTCGGCCAAGACGGTGGAGGACTCGGTCACGCAGGTGATCGAGCAGCAGCTCACCGGCATCGACAACCTGCTCTACATGCAGGGCACCAGCAATTCGTCGGGCGTCTCGCGCATCCAGCTGACCTTCGCGCCCGGCACCAACGTCGACGTGGCGCAGATGCAGGTGCAGAACAAGCTGCAACCCGCGATGGCCCGTCTGCCGCAGCAAGTGCAGACCCGCGGCGTGTTCGTCATCAAGGGCGGCAACGACTTCCTGATGATCGTCTCGTTGTCTTCGGCCGACGGCAGCGCCGATGCGGTGGACGTGGGCGACTACATCACGAGCAACCTGGTCGACGTCGTCAGCCGCATCGACGGCGTGGGCGAGGTGCAGACGCTGGGCACCGGCTACGCGATGCGCATCTGGCTCGACCCCGACAAGCTGCGCAAGTATTCGCTGATGCCCTCGGACGTGAACACCGCCCTGCAGGCGCAGAACGCCCAGGTGTCGGCCGGCCAGCTGGGCGCCCTGCCGGCGGCGTCGCAGCAGCAGCTCAACGCCACCATCACCGCGCGCAGCAAGCTGCGCACCGTCGAGCAATTCGGCAACGTGGTGCTGCGCGCCACCCCCGACGGCGCGGTGGTGCGGCTGCGCGACGTCTCGCGCATCGAGCTCGGGGCCGAGAACCTGACGGTGCGCTCGGTGCGCGGTGGCAAGCCCGGCGCCGGCCTGGGCATCGTGCTGGCCGACGGCGCCAACGCAGTGCAGGTGGCGGAGAAGGTGAATGCCAAGATCGCCGAGTTGCAGCCCTTCTTCCCGAACCAGCTCGAGACCTTCGTGAGCTACGACACCACGCCCTTCGTGAGTGCGTCGATCGAGGAGGTCGTGAAGGCACTGGCCGAGGCGATGCTGCTGGTCGTGCTGGTGATGTACATCTTCCTGCAGAACTTCCGTGCCACGCTGATCCCCGCGGTGGCGGTGCCGGTGGTGCTGCTGGGCACCTTCGGCGTGCTGTCGGCCTTCGGCTATTCGATCAATACGCTGACCATGTTCGGTATGGTGCTGGCCATCGGCCTGCTGGTGGACGACGCCATCGTGGTGGTCGAGAACGTCGAGCGCGTGATGAGCGAAGAGGGCCTGTCGCCCAAGGAGGCCACGAAGAAGTCGATGGCCGAGATCACGCCGGCGCTGGTCGGCATCGCGCTGGTGCTGTCGGCGGTGTTCATTCCGATGGCCTTCTTCGGCGGATCGACCGGCGTGATCTACCGCCAGTTCTCCATCACCATCGTCTCTGCCATGGTGCTGTCGGTGCTGGTGGCGCTCACGCTGACGCCTGCCATGTGCGCCACCATGCTCAAGCCGGTGCCCAAGGGCGCGCACTCGCCGCACGGCGCGCCGCGCAAGGGCCTGTTCGGCTACGTCGACCGCTTCTTCGCGGGCTTCAACAAGCGATTCGACCGCAGCGCCGACCGCTACACCGGCATCGTCGGCGGCATCGTGCGACGGAGCAAACGCAGCATCCTGGTCTACCTCGGCATCTGCGCGGTGATGGCCGTCATGTTCATGCGCCTGCCCACCTCCTTCCTGCCGGACGAGGACCAGGGCTTCGTGCAGGTGCAGATCACGCTGCCGCCGGGCTCGTCGAACGCGCGGTTGCAGCCGGTCGTCCAGCAGGTGCAGGACTACTTCCTGAAGCAGCCCGAGGTCGTGACCATCAACGTGCTCATCGGCCAGAACGGTGACCAGAGTTCGGCGCGCGCCTTCGTCAAGCTCAAGGACTGGGCCGACCGGCCGGGCAAGGAGCATTCCGCCGCCGCCGTGGCCCGCCGCGGCAGCAAGGACCTTGCCGCCGTACGCGACGCGCGCATCTTCGTCGTGCTCCCGCCGGCGGTGCGCGGCCTGGGCGCGAACGCCGGCTTCAACTTCTTCCTCAAGGACCAGAACGCGCTGGGCCACGAGGCGCTGCTGAAGGCGCGCGACCAGGCGCTGCAACTGATGGGCCAGCGGCCCGAACTGGCGAACGTGCGCAGCAACAACCTGGAAGACACGCCCGAGTTCGCCGTCGACATCGACGACGCCAAGGCGGGCGCGCTGAGCCTCACCACCACCGCCATCGACAGCACGCTGTCGACCGCGATGGGCGGCACCTACGTCAACGACTTCCTGAACAACGGCCGCGTGAAGCGCGTCTACATGCAGGGCGACACGCCCTTCCGCATGCTGCCCGCCGACATCGGCCGCTGGAGCGTGCGCAACACGCTCGGCCAGATGGTGCCCTTCAACGCCTTCTCGACCACGCGCTGGACCTACGGCTCGCCGCAGCTCATCCGCTACAACGGCGCGCCGGCCTATGAATTCGTCGGTGATGCCGCCCCGGGCGTGAGCTCCGGCGCGGCCATGCTGGCGGTGGAGGACGTGATGAAGCAGATGCCTGCGGGCATCGGCTACGAGTTCTCGGGTGCGTCGTACCAGGAGCGGCTGTCGGGCGCGCAGGCACCGATGCTGTACGCCATCTCGATCCTCTTCGTGTTCCTCTGCCTCGCGGCGCTGTACGAAAGCTGGTCGGTGCCTTTCTCGGTCATCCTGGTGGTGCCGCTTGGCGTGGTGGGGGCGCTGCTCTTCACTTCGACGCGCGGCCTGAGCAACGACGTGTACTTCCAGGTGGGGCTGCTGACCACCGTGGGGCTGTCGTCGAAGAACGCGATCCTGATCGTCGAGTTCGCCAAGCAACTGCAGGAGCAGGGCAAGAGCGTGATCGATGCGACGCTCGAGGCGGTGCGCCTGCGGCTGCGGCCCATCCTGATGACCTCGCTGGCCTTCGGCTTCGGCGTGCTGCCGCTGGCCATCGGCACCGGCGCAGGTGCCGGCGGCCGCCAGTCGATCGGCACCGCCGTGCTCGGCGGCATGGTGGTCGGCACCGCGCTCGGCATCTTCTTCGTCCCGCTTTTCTTCGTCTTGATCCGGGGGTTCATGGAGCGTCGCCGCAGCAAGCGGGCACCGCCGGCAGTGCCCACGCAGGCCATCGAGCAAGGGAGCCACTGATGCGCACGCACCGCGGCTTTCGCCGTTCGCTTCTGTCGCTGGCCGTTCCGGCCGTCCTGCTGTCGGGCTGCGTCAACCTCGCCCCGACCTACACGCAACCGGCCGCGCCGGTGCCTGCGGCCTGGGCCTCGGCACCCGCCGGTGCCGCCGCGGCGATACCGGTCGCGCGCGACCTGGGCTGGCGCGATTTCTTCGTCGATGCGCGGCTGCGCGGCGTGGTCGAGCTCACGCTCGCCAACAACCGCGACCTGCGCGTGGCGGCGCTGAACATCGAGCGCGCGCGGGCGCAGTACGGCGTCACGCGTGCCGGCGCCTTCCCGTCGATCGGCCTGGGCGCCAGCGGCAGCCGCACCCGTACGCCCGGCAGCGTGTCGAGCAGTGGGCAGACCCGCATCGCGACGCAGTACAACGTGAACCTCGCGCTGACGAGCTACGAGCTCGACCTGTTCGGCCGGGTGAGCAACCTGAGCGACGCCGCCCTCGAAAGCTTCTTCGCGACCGAGGACACGCGCCGCGGCACCCAGCTGAGCCTGGTGGCCGAAGTCGCCACGGCCTGGCTGGTGCTGGCGACCGACCAGCAGCGCTTGCAGCTGGCGCGCGACACGCTGACCACCCGACAGAAGTCCTACGACCTGATCAAGCGCAGCTACGACCTGGGCGCGCAGTCGGGCCTGGCCCTGGCGCAGGCGCAGACCACCGTCGACACCGCGCGCGCCGACGCGGCCGCCTTCGACAGCCAGGTCGAGCAGAGCCGCAACGCGCTCAACCTGCTGGCCGGCACCACCGTGCCCGCCGACCTGCTGCCGCCGCCGATGGGCACCATGGCGCAGGCACCGGCCGCGCAGCTGCTCGCCCCACCGGCCGAGCTGCCGTCGTCGGTGCTGCAGCAGCGGCCCGACGTGCTGGCGGCCGAACACGCGCTGCGCGCCAGCAATGCCAACATCGGCGCCGCGCGTGCGGCCTTCTACCCGCGCATCACGCTCACCGGCTCCGCGGGCACCGCGAGCAGCAGCCTGTCAGGCCTGTTCGCGGACGGCAGCGCAGCGTGGAACTTCGCGCCGTCGATCAGCCTGCCGATCTTCGACGGCGGCATCAACCGTGCCAACCTGGGCGTGGCCGAGGCGCAGCAGCAGATCCAGCTGTCGAGCTACGAGAAGACCCTGCAGGTCGCCTTCCGAGAGGTGGCCGACGCGCTGGCCGCGCGGCGCACGCTGGGCGAGCGCCTGGCCGCGCAGCAGTCGCTGGTGGCCGCGACGACGCGCGCCTTCGAGCTGTCCGATGCACTCTTCCGCAGCGGCGGAGCGGCCTACCTCGACGTGCTCGACGCGCAGCGCGCGCTGTACACGGCGCAGCAGTCGCTCATCAGCCTGCAGCTCACCGAACAGGCCAACCGCCTCACGCTCTACAAGGTGCTGGGGGGCGGGTGGCGGGAGACGACGGAGCAGGCGGCGCTGCCGGGCGCGAGCGGCGGATAGGTGAAGCGATCGGTCGGTGGCTCAGCGCCTCGGCCGTCCACGGCGCATCGCAGGAGCGTGATCCAGGGACAATAGCCCTCGATGCCCCCCATCTCCCCCGACGATTCCCCCATCCCGCCGATGCGCGCCACGCCCGCGCGCATCGGGCCCTTCGCCCCGCTGAAGCTGCCTGTCTTCCGCATGCTGTGGAGCACCTGGCTGCTCGCGAACATCTGCATGTGGATGAACGATGTGGCGGCGGCGTGGATGATGACCACGCTGACCACCAC
>CALRYR010000173.1:0-8188 GCA_943372425.1 Variovorax sp. YR752
CTGTCGTAGACGTGCGGCAGGCGCTGGTCGCGCGCCCAGTCGCGCGCGATGCGCACGATGCGGCGCGAGTCCTCGTCGCGCTCGGGCACGTAGTGGTCCATCACGAGCACGACGCGCGAGCGGTCCCAGATCTGCGCGCCCAGTTCCTCGAGCATGGGCTTCAGACGGCGCGGGCCCGACGAGTCGTGGAACATCGCGAGGTCGACGCCGCAGGTCACGATCTCGCCCACCGCCACGTGCTCGCGGCCACTGGCGCGTGCGATCAGCTTCTGCGCCAGCGTCTGGGCCGGCACGCGATGGGAGGCGATCGACGTCATTCCGGCTTGGCTCCCGAGAACTTCACGACCTTGGCCCAGCGCGGAATTTCGCTCTGCACGAAGGCGGCGAACTGCTCGGGCGAGTTGCCGACCGGGATCGCGCTTTCGGTCTCCAGCCGCTTGCGCATGTCGGGCTGCTGCAGCGCATGACGCGCCGCGTCGCTGAGCTTGCGTGCCACGTCGACCGGCAGGCGCGCCGGGCCAAACAACCCGAACCATGCACTCGACTCGTAGCCGGGCAAGACCTCGGCGATGGCCGGTACGTCGGGAAATGCGGGCAACCGCTTGGCGGTGGTCACGCCCAACGCCTTGAGCTTGCCCGCCTGGATGTGCGCCTTGACGTTGCCCACGGCCGCGAACATCAGCTGCACCTGGCCGGCCAGCAAATCCTGAACCGCGGGCGCGGTGCCCTTGTAGGGAATGTTCACGATGTCGACGCCCGACTGCATCTTGAAGTCCTCGCCCGCCATGTGCAGCGACGAACCCACTGCGCCGATGGCGAAGTTGAGCTGGCCCGGCTTCGCCTTGGCCAGCGCGATGAGCTCACGCACGTCCTTGACGGGCAGCGATGGGTGGGCCACCAGGATCGACGGCGACGTGGCCACGCAGGTGAGCGCGGTGAAGTCCTTCACCGGGTCGAAAGGCAGCGACGGGTACAGCGTCGCATTGATCGCATGGCTGGTGAAGCTCATCAGCAGCGTGTTGCCGTCGGGCGCGGCCTTGGCGACCGCATCGGCGGCGATGTTGCCGCCGACACCGGGCCGGTTCTCGACGATGACGTTGCGTCCCAGTGCGGGGCCCATGCTCACGGCGAGCGAGCGGGCCAGCGTGTCGGTCGAGCCGCCCGCGGGCGCGCCGACGAGGATGCGCACTGGCGCGCCGCCGATCTGCGCGCGGGCGCTGGCGGCGAAGGTCAGCGCCGCCAGTGCGGACGGCGCGATGATCAGGTCACGGCGTTTCATCGAGAGTCTCCCTTTGGATGTGCCGGGCTCACAGGCCCAGGTAGGCGCGCCGCAGCTCGTCGCTGCCCAGCAGCGCATCGGGACTGCCGGAGAAGCGCACGCTGCCGTTCTCCAGCACGTAGGCGCGGTCGGCGATCTCCAGCGACTGGCCGACGTTCTGCTCGACCAGCAGCACCGCGAGACCCTCGTCGCGCAGGCGTCGGATCAGCGCGAACATCTCTTCGACCAGCAAGGGCGAAAGGCCCAGCGAGGGCTCGTCGAGGATCAGCAGCACCGGCTCGGCCATCAGCCCGCGCGCGATGGCCAGCATCTGCTGCTCGCCGCCGCTCATGGTGCCGGCGTGCTGCGCGATGCGCTCGCGCAGCCGCGGGAAGATGTGGAACATCTTCTCGATGTTGGCGGCGCGCCGTTCGCGGGCGCGGGTGAAGGAGCCGAGTTCCAGGTTCTCCAGCACGCTCAGATTGGGGAACACCTTGCGGCCCTCCGGCACCTGGATGAGGCCGGCCTTGACCACGTCGCGGTAGTGCGCGCCGGTGAGGTCCTTTCCGTCGAAACGCACGCTGCCGCTCCAGGCCGGCGTGAGGCCGCACACCATCTTGTTGAGGGTCGACTTGCCGGCACCGTTGCTGCCGAGCAGCGCGACCATCTCGCCGGCATTCACCTGCAAGTCGACGCCACGCAGCACCTCGACGCGACCGTAGCCGCCGCGCAGGCCTTGAATGTCGAGCAATGCGCTCATGCCGGGGCTCCTGCCGCGGCCTTGCGCAAGCGCGCCGCGGTGCCGTGTCCCAGGTACGCCTCGACGACACGGTCGTCGGCAGTGACCTGCGCCGGGCTGCCCTCGGCGATCAGCTGCCCCTGGGCCAAGACCCAGACGTGTTCGGCAAGGTTCATGACCGCCTGCATCACGTGCTCGATCATCAGCACGGTCACGCCGCTGTCGGCGATGCCGCGCACCACCGGCATCATCTCGGCGATCTCCTGCGGGTTGAGGCCCGCGAGCACCTCGTCGAGCAGGAGCAGCCGGGGCCGCGTGGCAAGCGCGCGCGCCAGCTCGAGGCGCTTGCGGCCGGCCACGGTCAGGTCCGACGCGGGCTTGTCGAGTTGCGGGGCGAGCCCCACGCGCTGCGCGACGGCCTCGGCGTCGCGCAAGGCCTCGGCGCGGCCGCGCACATGCAAATGCGCACCGACCGCGATGTTCTCGCGCACGGTCTGCGCGGCGAAGGGCTTCACGATCTGGAAGGTGCGCGTCATGCCGAGCACGGCATTGCGGTGCGGCTCACGGCACGTGATGTCCTGGCCCGCGAAGCGCACCGTGCCGCTGTCGGGCTTGAGAAAGCCCGACATCAACGCGAACAGCGTGGTCTTGCCCGCGCCGTTGGGGCCGATGAGCGCGGTCAGGCTGTTCTGCTTTACCGCAAGGCTTACGTTCTGCACGGCCTTCAGACCGCCGAAGGCGCGCGAGATGCTATCGAGCTGCAACAGAGGCTCAGTCATGCTTGCCTCCCCTGGCGTTCCACAGCTGGCGCACCGAGAGCCCCAGGCCCGCGACGCCGCGCGGCAGGAAGATCACGATGAGCACCAGCACCGTGCCGTAGATCACCATGTTGATCCCCGGCAGCTCGCCGAACAGGTTGCGCGTGAGGTCGGCCAGCAGGTGCAGCACGGCGGCTCCCAGCACCGGTCCCCACAGCGTGCCCATGCCGCCCACGATGGCCGCGACCAGCGCCTCCACCGACGTGACGGAGCCGTAGGCGATGCCGGCATCGATGTACTGGAACACCTGCACGTAGAACGCCCCCGCCGCGCCCATGAAGGCCGCGGAGATGCCGATGGCCGCCAGCTTGACGCGGAACGGGTTGACGCCCACGGCGCGCGCGGCGTCCTCGTTGTCGCGCACCGCCTGGAGGTAGGCGCCGAAGCGGCCGTTGCGCAACCACCAGGTCACGAGCAGCGCGACGACCACCATCGCCAGCACCAGCCACAGGTAGCCGCCGCGGGATGCGAACTGCATGTTGGCCACCGACTCGCGCAGCGGCACCATGAGGCCGACGCCGCCACCGGTGAACGACACCGAGGTCGCGACGATGCGGAAGACCTCCGCGAACGCCAGCGTGACCAGCGCGAAGTACGACCCCTTCAGGCCGTAGCGGAAGGTGAGCGCGCCGACGAACAGCCCGACCAGCGCCGCACCGGCGACAGCCATCGGCAGCGCCGCCCAGGCGTTGATGCCGCCCTGCAGCTGGGCGATCGCCTGGATGTAGGCGCCGGTGCCGAAGAACAGCGCGTGCCCGAAGGAGAACTGCCCCCCGAAGCCGCCGAGGATGTTCCAGGCCTGCGCGATGAGCGTGGCATAGAGCGCCATCATCACGAAGTTGAGGACGACGCCAGATTTCGTGACCAGTGGTACGCAGGCGACGACGACCGCGAAGAGCGCGATGCCCGCGAGCTGCTTCATGCCCGCGCTCATGCCTTGACCCCGAACATGCCTTGCGGACGGAACAGCACCACGCCGATGAAGATGGCGAAGATGCCGATCTGCCCAAGCGACTCACCCAGGTACAGGCCGCCCAGCGACTCGACCACCCCCACGAGGAAGCCGCCGACCAGCGCCCCCACGAAACTGCCCATGCCGCCGAGGACCACGATGGTGAAGGCCACCAGTACGAAGCCGCTGCCCACCTGCGGGTTGACGTAGTAGGCGGGCAACAGGAAACAGGCCGCCGCGCCGAGGCACGCAAGACCGATGCCGAAACTCATGGCGTACACGTGGTCGACGTCGATGCCCATGAGCTTGGCGCCCTCCTTCTCCTTGGCGACCGCGCGGATGGCGCGGCCGAGATCGGTACGGCCCATGATCCAGAACAGGATGCCCGAGACCACCAGCGCACCGGCGAAGGCCACCAGCTTGGGCACGGCGATCATGGCGGGGCCGATGGCCACCGTGCTCAGCGAGTAGGCGGTGTCGATGCTGCGGGTGTCCGACTTGAAGAACAGCAGCGCGAGGTTCTCCATCACGATGGCGATGCCGAGCGTGGCCAGCAGGATGTTCTCGTCCTTGCCGTGGCCCGCCCGGTTGATGACGACACGCTGCAGCGCGTAGCCCAGCACGAACATGCCCACGATGGCGATGGGCAGCGCCAGGTACGGGTCGATCCCCCAGCGCTCCTTCAGGAAGTACACCGCGTACAGGGCCAGCATCAGGCTGGCGCCGTGGGCGAAGTTGATGATGTGGAGCACGCCGTAGATCAGCGTCAGGCCCACGGCGATCAACGCATAGACGGCGCCCGTGGTCAGCCCGTTGAGGACCGAGGGAAAGAGAATGCTGAAGTCGAACATCCGGCGTCGCGCTTCCGGTCAGGCCTTGAGCGGGAAGACCGGATCCACCTCGCGGTAGTCGCGCGGGATGATGACCTTGATGTCGTTCTTCACCACCTGCGTCATGAGCGGCTGCGCGCCCTCGTTCTGGCCGTTGGTGAACTTCGTGGGGCCGTACGGCATGATGTGATTGGAGAAGGTGCTCTTCTCGAGCGCGTCGATGATCGCCGCGCGATCCATCGACTTCGCGCGCTCGATGGCATCGGCCAGCAGCGACATCGCGGTGTAGGTCATGAAGACCTCGTAGCTGAAGAACTGGCCCTTGGCTTCCACGCGCTTGCGCAGCTCCTGCGAGCGCTTGTCCTTGGGGTTGAACCAGTGGTTGCAGTCGATGATGCCGTTGGCCGCGTCCGGAAACTCCTTGACGAACTTGTAGCTCGACGCAGCGCCGCCCAGCACCGAGAAGATCGCCTTGGGCACCACCTTCTGCTGCTGCATGGTGCGCACCAGCAACGCGTACTCGTTGTAGTAGTTGGCGGGAATCACGATGTCGGGGTTGACCGACTTCATCCGCAGCACGATGTTGTTGAAGTCGCGCGTGGGGTTGGCGTGCTTCACCACCTCCTTCACGTCGAAGCCATAGCCCGGCAGTTCGCGCGACAGCAGCGCCGCCGTGCCCGCGCCGAACAGCGACTCCTCGTGAATGATCATCACGCTCTTGGCCGGGCTGCCGGCGGCCTTGTTGAGCACCAGCAGGTTGGCGATGGCGACCTCGGTCGACTTCTTGTAGCCGGGGCCGAAGCGGAAGGTGTTCTTCAGGCCGCGCTCGACGATCTGGTCGGCCACGCCCACGTCCACCACATGCGGCAGGTTGTACTTGGCCGCCGCCTGCGTGGTGGCCAGGCAGATGGCCGAGGCGAAGGCACCCACGATGGCCGACACGCCGGCCTCGTTCATCTTCTCGACCTCCGCGGCGCCGGCCTGCGGCTGCGACTGCGCGTCGCCGAGCAGGGCCTCGAGCTTCGCGCCGCCGAGCGACTTGATGCCGCCCGCCGCGTTGATGTCCTCGATCGCCATCAGCGCGCCGAGGCGGCATTGCTGGCCCGAATAGGCCAGCGCCCCGGTCACGGGATGCAGCACGCCGACCTTGACGCTCTTGGGCTGCGCCCCGGCGACGAGCGGGTACGCGATGGCCGAGGCCAGGGCGGCGGTTTGCGAGACGAAGCGGCGACGGTTCTGCATGGGGCTTTCCTTTGGGGCTGAGGCGCTAGTTGAAGGGGGCGGAGAGGTGATCGTTGACCCACACCTTGGCGTCGATGCCGCCCACGCGGGACAGTTGCATCTCGTAGGCGTAACGGTCGGGGCGGTAGAAGCCGTGCAGCCACAGCACGGGCCGGTCGGCATCGTCGAAGACCAGGCGGCGCACCGCGAGCAGTGCGGAACCCACCGAAATCTCGAGGTGATCGGCCAGCACGTTGTCGGCCAGCCGGGCCGACAGGGTCTGGTGGGCGCGGCCGACCTTCACGCCGGACTCCTCGAGCAGCACGAGGATCGGCTTCTTTGCGAGTTCGCGGCGGCCGAAGCGCCGGGCGATCTCGGCAGGCACATAGGTCGTGATGTGGGACAGCGGCCCTTCACCGGTCGAACGCACCCGCCTCGCCTTCTGCACCGAGTCGCCGAGCTTCAGCTGCAGCGCCTCGGCCACCTGGCTCGAGGCCGTGATGGTCGCCACGTCGATCACCTTGACGGAGGTGTGCAGGCCCATCGTGACCAGGTTCTCGAGCAGGCCGCGCAGGTTGGCGCGTGACATGCCGTCGGTGCCGACGCGCGCGTCGTTGCTCGCCGTAGCTGGCACGGGGCGCGTGCGGCGTCCGGGTGTGCGGGAGATCAGGCCTTCGCTCGACAAACGCTCCAGCGCACGGCGCACCGTGACGCGAGCGACGCCGAACTGCTCCATCAACGCCAGTTCGCCGGGCAACCCTTCGGTGGCGAAGCGGCCCTCATCGAGTTGCTCGCGCAGCACCAGGTAGATCTGGTGGTATTTCGGCAAGGGCATCTGCGACATGCGCCCGATGTTTTGCCACTTCTAATGTTCTGTCAATGAGACATTTGAAAATGAAGCAGGGCGCCGCACATCGGTGCGGCGCCCTGCGCTTTCGCCCCGTTCAGGGGCAACCTCACCCGCTGATCAGCGCTTGAACGCGACCACTTCCTGCCGCTGTTCGCCCAGGCCGTCGATGCCAAGGGTCATCACGTCGCCCTTCTTGAGGAAGAGCTGAGGCTTCATGCCCATGCCGACGCCGGGCGGCGTGCCGGTGGTGATGACGTCGCCGGGCATCAACGTGTTGAGCTGGCTCACGTAGCTCACCAGCTTGGCGACGTTGAAGATCATGGTCTTGGTGTTGCCGGTCTGAACGCGCTGGCCGTTCAGGTCGAGCCACATGCCGAGCTTCTGCGGGTTCGGCACTTCGTCGCGGGTGACGAGCCACGGGCCGAGCGGGCCGAAGGTGTCGAAGCCCTTGCCCTTGTCCCAGGTCAGGCCGTGTTCCATCTGCCATTCGCGCTCGCTCACGTCGTTGATGACGCAGTAGCCGGCGACGTAGTCGAGCGCCTCTTTCTGCGACACGTAGCGCGCGCGCGTGCCGATGACCACGCCGAGCTCGACTTCCCAGTCGGACTTGACGGAGTTCTTGGGCAGCATGACCGGATCGTTCGGCCCCTGGATGCAGCTGATGGCCTTGGTGAAGACGACCGGCTCCTTCGGGATCGGCATGCCGGACTCGGCCGCGTGGTCCGCATAGTTCAGGCCGATGGCGATGAACTTGCCGACGTTGGCGATCGGGCTGCCGAAGCGTGGCTTGCCGCGCACCAGCGGCAGCTTGTCGGTCTTGAGCTTGCGCAGCTTGGTAAGTGCGGCATCGCCGAGTTGATCGGGGCCCAGGTCCTTGACCACCGCGCTCAGGTCGCGCAATTGGCCGTTGTCGTCGATGAGGCCGGGCTTTTCCTTGCCGGGGTTGCCGTAGCGCACAAGTTTCATGGATCGCTTCCTTTCAGTTGAACGTGGGATTCTCGCGCGCGTCAGTCAGTACGTGGCGCGGCCGCCGGAGAGGTCGAACACCGCGCCGGTCGAGAAGGCGCAGTCTTCGGTGCAGAGCCAGGCCACCATGGCCGCGATCTCCTCGGGCGTGCCGAAGCGGCCCATCGGGATCTTCGACAGCATGAAGGCGATGTGCTCCGGCGTCATCTGGTCGAAGATCGCCGTCTTCACCGCGGCCGGCGTCACGCAGTTCACGCGCACGGGCCCGGTGGCGAGTTCCTTGCCGAGCGACTTGGTCAGCGCGATCACCGCCGCCTTGCTGGCGCTGTACGCGCTGGCGTTCGGGTTGCCTTCCTTGCCGGCCACCGACGCGATGTTGACGATACGCGCCCACGGCCGCGTCGCGAGATGCGGCGCCCATTCACGGCAGCAATGGAAGACGCCGTTGACGTTGACGGCCATCACCTGCTGCCACGCGTCGACCGGGTAGTCGGCCAGCTTCGTGTTCGGCCCGGTGATGCCGGCGCAATTGACCAATGCATCGACACCCACAT
>CALRYR010000174.1:0-8154 GCA_943372425.1 Variovorax sp. YR752
GAGGCCCCCGCCGCACCGGCCGAGCCCGACGGCACCGCGACGGCGGCCGGCCCGGGCGATGCCGGCCAGGCCCTGGCACCGGCGCCCGAGGCAGCCGCGAGCGCGCCGGCCGTGGCATCGGCCCCGACCGCGCCGTCGCTCACCGCCAAGCTGCCCGGCTCGGTCCGGCTGAAGTTCGCCGCCACCGGCCAGCTCGGCTCGGCGCCGATGAACCTCTTCGGCGAGCTCGAATGGAAGCAGGACGGGCAGGCCTACGACGCGCGCCTGTCGATGGGCGCGCTCTTCGTCACGCTGCGCTCGCAGCACAGCCAGGGCGTGATCGGCCCGGGTGGCATCGAGCCGACGCGCTTCTCCGACACCCGCAAGGCCGAGGTCGCCTCGCATTTCGTGCGCGACCAGGGCCAGGTCGTGTTCAGCAACAACACGCCGCCGGTCGCGCTGATGCCCGGCGCGCAGGACCGCCTGAGCGTGATGCTGCAGTTGGGCGCGCTGATGGCAGGCGACCCGGCGCGCTACACGACCGACAGCGCCATCGCCATCCAGACCGTGGGCACGCGCGATGCCGACCTGTGGATCTTCAAGGTCGGCGAGGAGGAGGAACTGCGCCTGCCGGCTGGCGATTTCGTCGCCCGAAAGCTGACCCGCAACGCGCGCAAGCCCTATGACGACACCGTCGAGCTGTGGCTGGCGCCGGCGCTGGGCTATCTGCCGGTACGGTTCAAATTGACACAGGCGAACGGCGACTTCGCCGACATGCGATTGCGGGAACAACTGCCGGCCGGCGGGCCGAATTGAGCCGTCAATGGACGATCGCGCCGTGTAAATTTCGATGCTTCTTGAAACTGGCGCGTTGATTGCTATCTAACACCCATGAACGCCATCGACATCCTCACCGGCCCCGCCATGAACATGCTGTACGACTCCGAATCGTTCGTCGTCGTGCATGTGCAGCCCACCGAGGGTGATGCGCCCGTCGAGCCGCACCTGCCGGTGCTCGCCCGCCACGGCTTCGAGATCGTCGACAAGCGCTCGGGCAAAGAGGTGTATCTCGATGGCTCCTGGGCCGAGCTGTTCCAGCAGCAGATCTCGGCCTGGCAGCTCAATACGCCGACGCAGGAAGAGGTCGAGGACACGCTCGAGGGCTACGCCGAACTGGCGCACACGCCCGTGCTGGTTCACTGATCCGGCACGCCGCGGTCATGCCTGTTCCACGCTTGGCCGCATCGCACTTCGCCCTTCTCGTCTGCGTGGCGGCTCTCGCGGGCTGCGCAGTATCACCACCCGCGGCCGATGCCCCGGTCGCCCGCCGCATCGCCGCCCTGCTGCCGGCCGATGCCGTGCTGATTGGCGAGCAGCACGACGCGCCTGAACACCATGTCATCGAACGCGAAGCCGTCGAGGCGCTCGTCGCGCGAGGTCGGCTGGCCGGGCTGACACTGGAAATGGCGGAGGACGGCAACGGCACCGCCCACCTTCCGGCCGACGCCACGGAAGAACAGGTTCGCATCGCGTTGAGCTGGAACGACAAGGCGTGGCCCTGGGCCAACTACGGCCCGGCGGTCATGGCCGCGGTGCGTGCCGGGGTGCCGGTGCTGGGCGCCAACCTGCCGCGCGAGCGCATGAAGGACGCGATGGCCGATGTCTCGCTCGATGCGCAGTTGAGCGACAGCGCCCGCGAGGCACAGCGGAAGGCCGTGCGCGAAGGCCACTGCAACCTGCTGCCCGAGTCGCAGATCGGCCCGATGACCCGCATCCAGATCGCCCGCGACCGCGCCATGGCCCAGGCGGTGGTCAAAGCGCGGCAGCCCGGCAAGACGGTGCTGCTGATCGCCGGCGCCGGCCATGTGCTGCGGCCGCTGGGCGTGCCGCAGCATCTGCCGAGCGACATGAAGCTGGCGAGCGTGCAGTTGCTGGCCACGGCGGCGGCGACACCCGCAGGCCCGACCAGTGACTACGACAGCGTCTGGCCGACGCCCCCCCTGCCGCCGCAGGACTACTGCGCCGGCGTGAAACGGCCTTCCTGAGCGCCCTGCTCAGGCCGCCTTCTTGATCGCATCCGCCAGCGTGTTGACCAGCGTGTCGATGTGCGACTTCTCGACGATGTAAGGCGGCGCGATCACGATCACGTCACCGGCCGGGCGGACCAGCGCGCCCTTGTGGAAGCAGTCCACGAAGATGTCGTAGGCTCGCTTGCCGGGTGCGCCGGCCATTGGCGCCAGCTCCACCGCCGCGGCCAGGCCGAGGCTGCGGATGCCGATCACGTTGGGCAGTCCTTTGAACGCGCTGTGGAAGGCGTTGCCCAGCACCGGGCCCATTTCGCCGGCGCGCGAGAAGAGCTGCTCCTTCTGGAACAGCTCCAGCGTCGCGATGGCTGCGGCCGCCGCCACCGGGTGGCCCGAATAGGTGTAGCCGTGGAAGAACTCGACCACGTGCTCCGGCGCGTCGGTCTTCATCATCGCGTCGTACAGCTTGTCGCGGCAGATCACGCCGCCCATCGGGATCACGCCGTTGGTCACCGCCTTGGCGAAGTTGAGCATGTCCGGCACCACGCCGTAATAATCCGCTCCGAAGTTGGTGCCCAGGCGACCGAAGCCGGTGATGACCTCGTCGAAGATCAGCAGGATGCCGTGCTTGTCGCAGATCTCGCGCAGGCGCTTCAGGTAGCCCTGCGGCGGCACGTACCAGCCGGCCGAACCGGCGATCGGCTCGACGATGATGGCCGCCACGTTGCTCGGGTCATGCAACGGCAGGATGCGCTGTTCGAGCTCCAGCAGCGGGTCCTCGGCCCACACCGGCTCCTGGTTGTGGATGTACGCATGGTTCACCGGATCGTGGATGAAGCGCATGTGGTCCACGCGCGGCAAAAACGCCGTGCCGAAGGTCTTGCGGTTGCCCGGGATGCCACCGACCGACATGCCGCCGAAGCCCACGCCGTGGTAGCCTTTCTCGCGGCCGATGAAGACGTTGCGATGCCCTTCGCCGCGGGCGCGGTGATAGGCCAGCGCCACCTTGAGCGAGGTGTCCGCGGCTTCCGAGCCCGAGTTGCAGAACAGCACCTTGTTCAGGTCGCCCGGCGCCATCGCCGCGATCATCTCGGCGGCCTTGAAGGCCTTGTCGTTGCTGACCTGGAAGGCGGTCGCGTAGTCGAGCGTGTCGAGCTGCTTCTTGATCGCCTCGTTGATGGGCTTTCGGTTGTGGCCCGCGCCCACGCACCACAGCGACGAGATGCCGTCAACGACCTTCCGGCCGTCGTGCGTGGTGAACTCCATGCCGTCGGCGGCGGTGAACACGCGCGGGTCCTTGCGGAACGCACGGTTGGGGGTGAAGGGCAACCACTGGTTGTCCATGTTGAAGTCGGGGATGGCCATGGGTCGCTCCTCTGCTGAACGGACACGAAGAAAAGAGCGGTCATTCTGGCACTTCGACCGACTGGCGGCAGGGCTGCGACAATCTGCGCCCTTATGAGCGCGTATATCCTGACCCTTTCCTGCCCGGACCGCACCGGCATCGTCCACGCCGTCTCGGGCTTCCTGCTGGAGCGCGGCGGCAACATCGAAGAAGCGGCGCAGTACAACGACCACGGCACCGGCCTGTTCTTCATGCGGGTGCGTTTCGCCTGCACCGCGCACGGCCGCGAGGCCCTCGCCAAGGAACTGGGCGAACTGGCCCAGGGCTTCGGCATGGACTGGAAGCTGCACGACGCCGCCCAGCCGGTGAAGACCGTCATCCTGGTCAGCAAGGAAGGCCACTGCCTGAACGACCTGCTGTTCCGCTGGAAGAGCGGCCTGCTGGCCATCGACGTGCGCGCCATCATCTCGAACCACCGCGACTTCTACCAGCTGGCCGCCAGTTACAACGTGCCCTTCCACCACATCCCGGTGACAGCAGCGACCAAGCCGCAGGCCGAGGCGAAGCAGCTGGAAATCATCGAGGCCGAGGGCTCCGAACTCGTGGTGCTGGCGCGCTACATGCAGGTGCTGAGCAACGATCTCTGCACACAGCTGGCCGGCCGCGCCATCAACATCCACCACTCCTTCCTGCCGAGCTTCAAGGGCGCGAAGCCCTACTACCAGGCGCACGACCGCGGCGTGAAGCTGATCGGCGCCACGGCGCACTACGTGACGGCCGACCTCGACGAAGGCCCGATCATCGAGCAGGACGTGGCCCGTGCCGACCACACCGACACGGTCGAAGACCTGACGGCCCGCGGCCGCGACACCGAGAGCCAGGTACTGGCCCGTGCCGTCAAGTGGCACAGCGAACGCCGCGTGCTGATGAACGGCCACAAGACGGTCATCTTCAAGTAGCCGCTGGCCGCCCGTCGGCGTGGATTCGGGCTAGAGTGACGCCATGAACGCGCCCACCACGCCCAGCCAGCACGACCTGATGCAGCGCAGCGAACGCCAGTCGCAGATCGTGCGCGCGCTGCAGGCGCACCTGCCGGCCCATGCGCTGATCTGGCAGTCCGAAGACACCACGCCCTACGAATGCGACGGCCTCACTGCGTACCGGCAACGGCCGCTCGTGGTGGCGCTGCCCGAGACCGAGGCACAGGTGGCGGCTGTGCTCAAGACCTGCCACGGACTCGGCGTGCCGGTGGTGGCCCGCGGCGCGGGCACCGGCCTGTCGGGCGGCGCGATGCCGCACGCGATGGGTGTGACGCTGTCGCTGGCCAAGTTCAACCGCATCCTGAAGATCGATCCGACCGCCCGCACCGCGGTCGTGCAATGCGGCGTGCGCAACCTCGCCATCAGCGAGGCGGCAGCGCCCTTCAACCTCTACTACGCGCCCGACCCGTCGAGCCAGATCGCCTGCACCATCGGCGGCAACGTGGCCGAGAACTCGGGCGGCGTGCACTGCCTGAAGTACGGTCTGACGCTGCACAACGTGCTGCGCGTGCGCGGTTTCACCGCTGACGGCGAGCCGATCGAGTTCGGCAGCGAGGCGCTCGACTGCCCTGGCCTCGACCTGCTCGCGCTGGTCATCGGCAGCGAAGGCATGCTGGCGGTGACGACCGAGGTCACCGTCAAGCTGGTGCCCAAACCGCAGCTGGCGCGCTGCATCATGGCCAGCTTCGACGATGTGCGGAAGGCGGGCGACGCGGTGGCGGCGGTGATCGCCGCCGGCATCATCCCGGCCGGCCTCGAGATGATGGACAAGCCCATGACCGCCGCCGTCGAGGACTTCGTCAAGGCCGGCTACGACCTCGACGCCGCCGCCATCCTGCTGTGCGAATCCGACGGCACGCCCGAAGAAGTCGAAGAGGAAATCGGCCGCATGACCGCCGTGCTGCGCGGCTGCGGCGCCACCGCCATCGCCGTGAGCAACAGCGAAGACGAGCGCATGAAATTCTGGAGCGGCCGCAAGAACGCCTTCCCGGCGTCGGGCCGCATCAGCCCCGACTACATGTGCCTCGACTCGACCATCCCGCGCAAGCGACTGGCCGACATCCTGCTCGCCATCCAGCAGATGGAGGTCAAGTACAACCTGCGCTGCTGCAACGTGTTCCATGCGGGCGACGGCAACCTGCACCCGCTGGTGCTGTTCGATGCCAACGACCCCGACGAGCTGCACCGCTGCGAGCTCTTCGGCGCCGACATCCTCGAGACCAGCGTCGCCATGGGCGGCACGGTGTCGGGCGAGCACGGCGTGGGCGTCGAGAAGCTCAACAGCATGTGCGTGCAGTTCACCGCGGCCGAGAACGAGCAGATGTTTGGCGTGAAACGCGCCTTCGACCCCGAGGGCATGCTCAACCCCGGCAAGGTGATTCCCACGCTGCAGCGCTGCGCCGAATACGGCAAGCAGGTGGTGCGCGGCGGCCGCCTGCCGCATCCGGACCTGCCGCGCTTCTAGCGCCCGCACCGATGAAGGGTTTGCGCGGTCTGGCGTGGTTGCTGGTGTTCCAGTCGATCGGCGAGGTGCTCTCGCGCGGCTTCTCGCTGCCGCTGCCCGGGCCGGTGCTGGGCCTGATCCTGCTGGTGCCGGCGCTGCGCTTCGCGCTCGTGCGCGAGCCGGTGGCCGAATGCGCGAACTTCCTGCTGTCGCATCTTTCGCTGCTCTTCATTCCGGTCGGCGTCGGCGTGATGACGCACTTGGCGCTGCTGTCGCAGTACGGCGGACGCATGCTGGTGGTGATCGCGCTGTCGACCTGGATCGGCCTGGCCGTCACGGCGCTGGTGCTCTATTGGCCGGACCGAAAGGCCGCCTGACGCCATGCCGCACTTCGTCCAGCTCTGGGTTTACCTCTCCGCCTCGCCGCTGTTCGGGCTGACCGCCACGCTGGTGGTGTACCTGCTGGCGCAGGCCGCCTACGTACGCCTCGGCCATGCGCCGTGGGCCAACCCGGTGCTGTGGTCGATCGTGACCATCGCGAGCGGCCTCACGCTGACGCGGGTCGATTACCCGACCTACTTCGCCGGCGCGCAGTTCATCCATTTCCTGCTCGGCCCGGCGGTCGTCGCGCTGGGCTGGCCGCTGTGGCAGCGCCGCGTCGAACTGCGTGCGCGCTTCGGCCGCGTGCTGCTGGCGGCCCTGCTCGGCGGCGCCGCAGCGGGCGGCTCGGCCGTGGCCCTGGGCTGGGCGGTCGGGCTGCCGCATGACGTGGTGATGTCGCTGGCACCCAAGTCGGTCACCGCGCCGGTGGCCATGGGCATTGCCGAGAAGATCGGCGGCATCCCCGCGCTGTCGGCGGTCTTCGCCGTACTCACCGGCTTGATCGGCGCGCTGTCGGGCAAGTACCTGTTCGATGCCCTGCGCATCCGCACCACGCACGCCGGCTGGCGGGCCCGCGGCTTCGCGCTGGGCACCGCGGCGCACGGCATCGGCGCGGCACGCGCCCTGCAGGTGAACGCCGACGCCGGCGCCTATGCCGGCCTGGCGCTCGGCCTGCAGGTGGTGCTTGCCGCCCTGCTGCTGCCGCTGGTCTTCCGGCTGTTCTGACCCGAGCCGGTCATTGCCAGGGCACCCGCGGAACTGGCTTTGCCAGGCCGCTGGGTGCGCCCCCAAAAGGGGGAGGCGCCGCAGGCGCTTCGGGGGGTGGGTTTTACTCAGTTGCGGTACGGGTTGTTCGGGCGGCGGTCGTCGCGGTTGCGCACGCCATCGCCGTCGCGGTCCCACCCGCCTCGGCGGTACTCCCAGCGGCCACCGCGGTCCTGCCATTGCGGCGCGCGGTAGGCGTAACCCGGGCGCGCCCGCACGTATTCGCCGCGCACCCACACGTAGCGGCCGCCACGCGCGTCGTAGTGACCCGGCGCCCAGACATAACCACGTCGCGGCGGCGGCACGCGTTCGGCGCGTGGCGGCGGTGGCGCGGTCTGGATGAAGATGGCGGGCTGCGCCTGGGCAGCGGTCGGCAAGGTGATGGCGCCAAGCGGCATCAACACGGCGGCGCAGGTCGCGAGGGAGAGCGTGAGTCTTTTCATGATGGAATCTCCTGGTCTCTGAAATGAAGGAAGCTTCATGCTGCCCTGGCCGTGTGAAGACGATGTAAGCGACACGCGAAATCTTGTGTAGCGCTGTATCACCGCGGGATGGGCGCCGATCAGGGTTTGCGATAGCGTTCGACGCTTGTCAGGGCAAGAAGCGCCGCCAACAATCCTACCCATGGGTAGAACAACAACGACGACACCGCCTTCCCGCCCCACCTCCGAAACCACGGGCCGCCAGCGCGCCGCCACCGAAGCGACCGACCTGCAGCGCGAGCGCATCCTGCAGGCCGCGACCACGCTGTTCGCCGAGCAGGGCTACGCCGCCACCACGATGGCACAGATCGTCCGCAGGCTCGGCGTGACCAAGCCCTTCGTCTACTACTACTTCCGCGACAAGCAGGAGATCTTCGAGCGGCTGTCGTGGCGCCCGGCCGTGGACTGCTTCACGTCGATGGACTTCCCGCCCGATGACACTCGCCCCGCGCGCGCGAAGGTGACCGAAGGCATCGAACGGTTGATCCGCGCCACCATCGCGCACCACCCCTGCGCGGTGTTCCCGTACCGCGAGCCGCAGGCCTACCGCCCGGCCTACCGCGCAGCGCAGAAGAAGCTGGCGCGCCACTTCTACGACAAGCTGTGTGCGCTGCTGGAAGAAGGCCGGCGCGACGGCGACTTCGACTTTGACGACCCGATGGTCACCGCGCTGGCGGCCTGCAGCCTGCCGGGC
>CALRYR010000175.1:0-8097 GCA_943372425.1 Variovorax sp. YR752
GGTGACGCAGCAACTGCAGCAGCACGGCGCCGCCGGTGTCGATGGCGATGTGCGCCCCGCGGGCGGCCAGGGCGCGGGCGATGCGTTCCCACACCGCCGCATCGGCGCCGGGCGGCAGGCTGCCCGCCAGTTCGCACCAGTCGCCGGGTTGCACGCGCTGCGCCAGGCTGACCAGCAGGTCGATCTCGGCGCGGGTCAGCGCGTCGGGCGACAGCGCCAGGCCGGGCAGGTTGATGTCGGTCGTGTCGCCACGCGTGGCATCGGCGATCTTGATGTTGGTGCGTGTGCTGCCCGGCAGGCGCAGCATGCCGTCGTTGATGCCGCGTGCGGCGAAGGCCTCGCGGAACACGGTGTCGTTGTCGGCGCCGAGCCAGCCGGTGGCGGTGACCGGCTGGCCCAGCGCGGCCAGCACCGCGGCCACGCCGACGCCCTTGCCGCCGGCTTCCGATTGCTGGCCCTGCGCGCGGTGCACGGCGCCCGGCACGAGCGCATCGACACGCACCGTGAGGTCGATGGCGGGGTTCAGGGTGACGGTGAAAACGGTGGTCGTCATGACGGTCCTTCCGGCTCAGTCGCCCGTCGCCCGCAAGGCGGTGCCCAGGGCGCGCACCTCGTCGGCGGTGTCGACGTCGAGCGCGCGTCGCGCCAGGTCCTGCAACTCGGCCAGGGAGTGACGGCGCAGCAGCGCCTTCACGGTGCCGATGTCGCTGACGCTCATGCTCAGCTCGTCCACGCCCAGGCCGACCAGCAGCGCAGCGCCCAGGGGCTCGCCCGCCAGGCCGCCGCACACGCCCACCCAGCGTCCGTGCTGGCGCGCGCCGGCCACGGTGCGCTCGATCAGGCGCAGCACGGCGGGGTGCAGGCTCTCGGCCATGCCCGCGAGTTCGGGGTGTTGGCGGTCGACCGCCAGCGTGTATTGCGTGAGGTCGTTGGTGCCGATGGAGAAGAAGTCCACGTGCGCCGCCAGGCGGTCAGCCAGCAGCGCGGCCGAGGGCACCTCGATCATGATGCCGACCGGCACCGTGGGTGCGTCGAGCTCGATCCGAACGGCTTCCATGCGCGCGCGCAGGGTGCGCACCTCTTCGACGGTGCTGATCATCGGGAACATGACCTGGATCGGGCCGTGCTTGGCGGCGCGGTACAGCGCGCGCAACGGCGGCACGAGCAGGTCGTCGCGGCGCAGCGCAAGCCGCGCGCCCCGCACGCCGAGGAAGGGGTTCTCCTCGACCGGGAGGTCCAGGTGCGGCACCTTCTTGTCGCCGCCGATGTCCAGCGTGCGCACCACCAGCGGCAGGCCGTTCAGGGCCTCGACCATGGCGCGGTAGGCCTGGTACTGGTCTTCCTCGTCGGGCACGGTGTCGCGTTCGAGGAAGAGGAACTCCGTGCGCATCAGGCCCACGCCTTCGGCCCCGGCCTCCAGGGCCTTGGTGGCCTGGTCGGCGCGGTTCACGTTGGCCGCGATCTCCACCGTGTGGCCATCGGTGGTGGTGGCGGGTTGCCGGCGGTTGCGGGATTCCTCTTCCTGCAGCTGCGCCAGCCGGGCGATGTGCGCGCGGGCTTCGACCAGTGCGATCTCGCTGGGCGCCACGTAGAGGCGACCGCGATAACCGTCGAGGATGGCGACGGTGCCGGCGAGGCTGGGCGTGCCCGCATCGCCACCGGTGCCGGAGGCCAGCACGGCCGGGCCGGCGGCCACCATGGCGGGCAGGCCCAGCGCGCGCGCCAGGATCGCGGTGTGCGCGGTCGGGCCACCGCGCGCCGTGCAGAAGCCGCGCACGCGGGCGGGGTCGATCTGCGCGGCCATCGACGGCGAGATGTCGTCGGCCAGCAGGATGGCGTCGTCGGGCCAGGCGGGCGCGCCAGCGCTGTCGTCCTGGCCGCGGCCCAGCAGGTGGCGCAGCACGCGCTCGCCCACGTCCTGCAGGTCGGCCGCACGGGCGGCCAGCGTGGCGTCGGCCAGGGCGCGCTGGGCGGTCACGCGTTCGGCCATGGCGTGGCGCCAGGCCCAGGCGGCGCCGTGCTGCTGCACGACGCTACGGCTGACAGCTTGCAGCAGATCGGCGTCCTGCAGCAGGCCTTGGTGGGCGGTGAAGATGGCGGCTTGTTCCTGGCGGCCACCGGCGCGGGCTTCGTCGGCGAGCGCGTGCAGCTGGGCCAGCGCGGCGGTCAGGGCGTGATCCAGCGCAGCGGCCTCGGCGGCGACGGATCCGAAGCGGTCTTCCACCTCGAGGGCCGTGTCGCCCACATGCACAAGGGTGCCGACCACCAGCCCAGGGCTGGCGGCGATGCCGGTGACGGTGCGGCGCGCAGCGGGTTGCCAGTCGCCGAGCGCGCGACCCAGGCCCTGGGCCTGCGCCTGGCGCGCGGCCGACAGCTCGGCCTGGCGGCTTTCCTCGTCGCCGAGGCGGGCGATCGTGGCCGACAGCGTGGACAAGGCCGCGGCCGCATCGGGCCCCTGTGCCGACAGGCGCAACTGCGCGCCGCGCGCGGCGCCCAGGCTCAGCAGCGCGGCCACGCTCTTCGCGTCGGCCACGGTGTCGCCGCAGCGCACATGCACGCGGGCCTGGAAGCGCCCGGCGACACGCGCCCATTCGCCAGCCGGGCGGGCGTGCAGGCCGCTCGGGTAGTTGAGCGACAACTCGCGTCCCAGCGGGAAGTCTTCGAGAGCCGAAGCACTGCCGGCGTCGGCCGGCACATCGGCCAGCAGGGCGCGGACGATCTCCTGCGCATCGGTGGTGGTGGCCAGGCGCTGCATGAGCGCGCTGTCCCGCATCACGCGGGTCAGGCGGCGCAGCACCTGCAGGTGTTCGTCCGAGGCGGCGGCGATGGCGACGACCAGGCGGGCCTGCTTGTCATCCGAGCCCCAGCGCACGCCCGCAGGCACCTGCAGCACGGCGAGGCCGGTGCGCAGCACCAGGTGCTTGTCTTCCACCATGCCATGGGGAATCGCCAGGCCTTCGCCGAGGAAGGTGTTGGCCACTTTTTCGCGCTGCAACAGGCTGTCGACGTACGACGGATGGATGTGGCCGGCCTGCGCCAGCAGCGCACCGGCGGCGCGCACCGCGTCTTCGCGGTTGTGAGGGGACGCACCCAGGCGCACCTCGACGGGAATGGTGGACATGCCGATGTCTCCTGCAAATTTGGTATCGATTCCAGAAACGAATTATTGATGTCTGCGGCCCGTGCGGCAAGGCTTGCCGGCCTACAGCCGCGATAACCGGGGGAAAACCCCGAGCAAATAAGGCGGTCGAGATGGAATCGTTACCATCCGTTCGTCGCGAGAATGCAGCAGGCTTTTCAGGAGTGACGGCAGTGACCAGCATCAAGGACGTGGCGCAGCGCGCCGGCGTATCGACCACCACCGTTTCGCGCGTGCTCGGCACGCCCGAGGCGGTGCGCGCGCCACTGCGCACGCGGGTGGAGCAAGCCATCGCCGACCTGGCCTACCGCCCCAACCTGGCGGCCCGCCGCCTGCGGCAGCGCCGGGCGTCGCTGGTGGGGCTCATCGTGTCGGACATCCGCAGCCCCTTCTTCACGGACGTCGGCCGCGCGGTCGAAGACATGGCCTACCGCCATGGCCTGCGTCTCATCCTGTGCAACAGCGACGAGAACCCGGCCAAGGAGCAGTCCTACCTCGAACTGATGGCCGACGAGCAGGCCAGCGGCGTGATCCTCTCGCCCACGATGCAGGGCCTGCAGCAACTGCGCCCCGACGCCTGGTCGTTCCCGCTGGTGCTGGTGGACCGCGCGCTCGAGAACACCCGGGCCGACCGCGTGGTGCTGGACAACCAGGCCGCCGCGCGCCGTGCCACCGAGCACCTGCTGCAGTCGGGCTATCGCCGCATCGCCCTGCTGGCCGGCGCCCACAGCACCACCGGCCAGCAGCGCCACGCCGGCTATGTGCAGGCGCTGGCCGTGCACGGGCTGACGCCGCGCCCCGTGTGGGTCGAGCCCACGCATGCGGCGGGCGTGAAGGCCGCGGCCGGCGTGCTGGCCGCGGCGGACCGCCCCGATGCGCTGCTGGTCACCAACGGCGTGCTGCTGCTGGGCGCCTTGCAGGCGATCCAGGCCGCGGGCCTGCGCACGCCGCACGACATCGGCCTGGCCGGCTTTGACAACAACGACTGGACCGCGCTGCCCGCGCTGGACGTGACCACGGTGGCTCAGCCGACCTACGACATCGGCCGCACCGCCGCCGAGCTGCTGCTGCAGCGCATGCAGGACCCGGCGCGCCCGGTGCGCCAGGTGGTGCTGGAGGGCGCGCTGGTGGTGCGCGGCTCCAGCGCCGGACGCTCATAAGATCGGCGTTTCCTTTCCATCAAGGCCCGCAGCGCCGGGACATTTCTCATGTGCGGTTCCGAACTCCATTCCCTTCCCGAAGGCGTGCAGCGCGTTGCGCGCCAGTTGCAGGACGCTGGCCATCCCCATGCGCCGCAGATGCTCGACGACGCCGCGCGCACCGCGCAGCAGGCGGCCGACGCGCTGGGCATCGCGGTCGGGCAGATCGCCAAGAGCATCGTGTTCCGCCGCAAGAGCGACGACGTGGCGGTGCTGGTCGTCACCTCCGGCGACAAGCGGGTCGACGAGAAGAAGGTCGATGCGATCGTCGGCAAGACGGGCCGTGCCGACGCCGACTTCGTGAAGGCGAAGACGGGCTTCACGATCGGCGGCGTGTCGCCCTTCGCGCATGCCACGCCGCCGGTCACGCTGATCGACCGCGAGCTGTTCCGCTTCGACGAGATCTGGGCCGCGGCCGGGCATCCGCATGCCGTGGTGAAGCTGACGCCGCAGGCCCTCGAACGCCTCACCGGCGCGCCGGTGGCGGACGTGGTGTGACGATGGGCCTCGAGACGTACGCGACCGACGCCGCCGCGCTCGCGCAACGCGCGGCCGATGTCGCCGGCACCCCCGGCGATGACGTGCCGTCGCCCTGCGTGTCGGTCTGCCGCATGGATGCCGACCGCGTGTTTTGCATCGGCTGCCTGCGCACCATTCCCGAGATCGCCGGCTGGAGCCGCGCCGACGCGGCCATCAAGCGCGGCGTGTGGCATGCGATCGCATTGCGCGCGTCGGCGCATGCCGATCTCCTGCGACCCACCGGAGGCATCACGCCATGAAGCACATCGACTTTTATCTCGACTTCATCTCGCCCTACGCCTACCTCGCCTTCGAGCATCTGCCCGAAGCGCTCGAGGGCCTGAGCTACAGCGTGACCTACAAGCCGGTGCTGCTGGGCGCCATGCTCAAGCACCATGGACAGAAGGGGCCGGCCGAGGTGCCGAGCAAGCGCGCCTGGACCTACCGCCACGTGCTGTGGCTCGGTCATGCCCACGGCATCCCGATCGAGATGCCGGCCACGCACCCGTACAACCCCTTGCCGCATCTGCGCCTGGCCTTGTCGACCACGCACGACGGCGCCATCAGCCGCCATGTGGCCGAGACGATCTTCCGCGACGTCTGGCGCGGCGGTGCCGAAGCAGGCGACGCCGGCCGGCTGGCCGCATTGGCGTCGCAGCTGACCCCGGTGCGCGACGGCAGCAGCGATGCGGCGAAGGCGGCCCTGCGCGCCAACACCGACGAGGCGATCGCGCGCGATGCCTTCGGCGTGCCGGCCTATGGGCTCGACGGCCGCCTGTTCTGGGGCTTCGACGGGCTGGCGATGCTGCGTGCCGCAGTGCAGCAAGACCCGTGGTTCGATGGACCCGATTGGGATGCCGCCGGTCAGCGTCCGGCGCTGTTTCGCAACATTCCCTGACGTTTTCAGCATGCTGAAACCCGGAGCGCGGGTTTCACCCTAAATCGTCAGCGACGGTTCAGTTTGGCGAAAGGCTCCGGTCAGTCGCTCCTCCAAGAATGCCTCACGGTCCGACAACCGGGCTGCATTACATCAACAGGAGACGACAGACATGGCAACCACACTGGATTCGAAGGGCGTGCCGCATCCGGCGCCCCGGCCGATGTCCGCCGAGGAGAAGAAGGTGATCTTCGCGTCCTCGCTGGGCACCGTGTTCGAGTGGTACGACTTCTACCTCTACGGTTCGCTGGCGGCGATCATCGCGCGCCAGTTCTTCAGCGGTCTGGATGCAGGCGCCGCCTTCATCTTCGCGCTGCTGGCCTTCGCCGCGGGCTTCCTGGTGCGCCCCTTCGGCGCCATCGTGTTCGGCCGTCTGGGCGACATGATCGGTCGCAAGTACACCTTCCTGGTCACCATCCTGATCATGGGCCTGTCGACCTTCATCGTCGGCCTGCTGCCCAGCTACGCCACCATCGGCGTTGCGGCCCCCGTCATCCTGATCGCGCTGCGCATGCTGCAGGGCCTGGCGCTCGGCGGCGAGTACGGCGGTGCCGCCACCTACGTGGCAGAGCACTCGCCGCACGGCAAGCGCGGCGCCTACACCTCGTGGATCCAGACCACCGCCACGCTCGGGCTGTTCCTGAGCCTGCTGGTCATCCTGGGTGTGCGCACCTGGCTCGGCGAACAGGCGTTCGGCGACTGGGGCTGGCGCATTCCGTTCCTGGTGTCGATCGCACTGCTCGGCATCTCCGTGTGGATCCGTCTGTCGCTGTCCGAATCGCCGGCTTTCCAGAAGATGAAGGCCGAGGGCAAGACCTCGAAGGCGCCGCTCGCCGAATCCTTCGGGCAGTGGAAGAACCTCAAGATCGTGATCCTGGCGCTGGTCGGCCTGACCGCCGGCCAGGCCGTGGTCTGGTACACGGGGCAGTTCTACGCGCTGTTCTTCCTGACGCAGCAACTGAAGGTCGACGGCACCACCGCCAACCTGATGATCGCCGCCTCGCTGTTGCTCGGCACGCCCTTCTTCGTGGTGTTCGGTACGCTGTCCGACAAGATCGGCCGCAAGCCCATCATCATGGCCGGCTGCCTGCTGGCGGTCGTCACCTACTTCCCGGTCTTCAAGATGCTGACCGAAGCCGCCAACCCCGACCTGGCCCGCGCGCAGGCCACGGCCGGCGTGACGGTCACGGCCGATCCGGCCAGCTGCTCCTTCCAGGGCAACCCGGTGGCCCGCGAGATCGACTTCCGCAGCTCCTGCGACATCGCCAAGCGCTACCTGGTGCAGAACTCGGTGAGCTACGAGAACGTGGCCGGCCCCGCCGGCTCGCCAGCCGTGGTGAAGATCGGCACCAAGAGCGTGACGGCACCGACCGGCAACGTGGTCAACCTGAAGTTCGACGAAGCGTCGGCCAAGGCCATCGCCGCCTTCAAGAAGGACGTCGGCGACGACCTGAAGGTCGCCGGCTACCCGGCTAAGGCTGACCCGGCCAAGATGAACAAGCTGCTGACCGTGGCGCTGCTGTTCTGGCTGGTGCTGCTCGTGACCATGGTCTACGGTCCCATCGCCGCCATGCTGGTCGAGATGTTCCCCACCCGCATCCGCTACACCTCGATGAGCCTGCCGTATCACATCGGCAACGGCTGGTTCGGCGGCCTGCTGCCCACCACCGCCTTCGCCATCGTGGCCAGCACCGGCAACATGTACAACGGCCTCTGGTACCCGATCATCATCGCGGGCATGACGCTGGTGATCGGCACGATCTTCATCCGCGAGACGAAGGACGTCGACATCTACGCCAACGATTGATTGACATCCGCCTCGACCGCGAGCGCGGCGAGGCTGTTCAGCACAGAGGCTTCATGCCAGCCGATGGGCCGCATGAAGCCTTTTTCCTGAACATCGCACTACCTCAAAAGGAGACTCAACCCATGTGGAAACTCGTCGTCGGCTTCATCCTCTTCGCCGCGGTATCGCTCTATTTCATCAACATGGCGGGAGACAAGGTCGACATGTCGGGGGAGAAGCATGGGGGGGACAGCATGCATGCGCCGGAGCCGGGGGCAAGCGCGCCGGCAAAGTAAGGTCGCCAGCGGATGTGGGCGCCTTGCCGCCCGGAAGCACTCAGCGCTTGAACTTCCCGTCGCTGATGATCGACAGGTCTGCGAAGTCGATGCCGGAGTGGTCGGTGGGCGAATAGTTGATGTCGAACCCGCCGCCCAGGTCGTAGTTGCGCAGCCCGTCGAGGGCCGCAACGACCTTGGCGCGCGTGGGTTTCGGGCCGGCGCGGCGCAGGGCTTCGACC
>CALRYR010000176.1:0-8088 GCA_943372425.1 Variovorax sp. YR752
GCCACGGTGCACACGCGGATGCCGTGCTGCGCCAGGTCGCGCGCCATCGGAAGCGTCATGCCCACCAGGCCGCCCTTCGACGCGCTGTACGCCTGCTGGCCGACCTGGCCGTCGAAAGCCGCGACCGAGGCGGTGAACATCATCACGCCGCGCTCGCCGCCGTCCAGCGCGTCAAGCTTGGCGCAGCGCGCGGCGAACAGCCGGCTCATGTTGTAGGTGCCGATCAGGTTGACCGTGATCACCTTGGAGAAGTCCTCCAGCGGCGCGGCGCTGCCGTCCTTGCCGACTATGCGCTTGGCGCTGCCGATGCCCGCCACGTTCATCAGGATGCGCGCGGGTCCGTGCGCCGCAGCGGCGGCCTCGAGCGCGGCCTCGACGCTCGCGGTGTCGGTGATGTCGCAGGCATGGGCGCTGCCGCCGATCTCGGCGGCCACCTGCTGCGCGCGGTCGATGTTGCGGTCGAGCACCGCCACCTTCGCGCCCAGCCGGGCCAGTTCGCGGGCCGTGGCTTCGCCCAGGCCCGAGGCGCCACCGGTTACCAGGGCGGCTTGTCCGTCGATCTTCATGGTCTCGTCTCTTTCGTGGGGTCGGGGTGGGTCACTGCCACTGCGGCTTCAGGGTGAAGGGCAGGGCGTCGGTGTGCAGGGCCTGCACCTGCGCATCGCGGTGCTTGAGCACGGCGCGCTGGTTGATGGAGCCCTTGTCGGTGACCTCGCCCTTGTCGATCGACGGGGGCTCTGCCACCAGTGCCGCGCGGGCGATGCGGTTCGCGCTGCCGGTGGCGTCGGCCGCCAGCCGGTCGAGCACCTTCTGGAAGTGCAGCTGCACGGCCGGGCTTTCCAGCACCGCACGCATCGGTGCGTCGGCGGGCAGGCCGGCGAGTTCGCGCACGGCCTGGGTCGGGAAGACCAGCGCGCCGACCTCCTTCAGGTTGATGCCGGTGAGCACCGCGTCCTGCACGTAGGGCGCACCGAAGGCGATGATCTTGGCGCGCAGCGGCCCGACGCTCACGAAGGTGCCGGTCGCGAGCTTGAAGTCTTCCGCGATGCGGCCGTCGAAGCGCAGCCCCAGGTGGATGTCGGTCGGGTCGATCCAGGTCACGGCATCGCCGGTGCGGAAGAAGCCTTCCTCGTCGAAGGCTTCGTGCGTGGCTTCGGGCAGGCGCCAGTAGCCGGGCGTCACGTTCGGGCCGCGGTAGCGGATCTCGGTCTTGCCGTCCGTCGGCACCAGCTTGATCTCCATGCCGGCCGTGGGCAGCCCCAGGTCGCCCGTCCGCACTTCGGGGCGGGTGATGTACAGGCCGAAGGGGCCGGACTCGGTCATGCCCAGCCCGGTGCCGATCACCAGCCGCTCGCCGAGCTCGGCTTCCTGGATGCGGTGCAGGTCGTCCCACAGCGACTGCGGCAGCGCGGCGCCGGCGTAGAAGAACAGCCGGCAGCGCGACAGCAGCGTCTTGCGCAGCACGGCGTCCTCGGCCATCGCCTGGGCGATGTACTCGAAGCCGGTGGGCACGTTGAAGTAGACGGTGGGTGCGATCTCGCGCAGGTTGCGCAGCGTCTCGGCGATGCCGCCGGGCGTGGGCTTGCCGTCGTCGATGTAGAGCGTGCCGCCGTTGTCCAGCACCAGCCCGACGTTGTGGTTGCCGCCGAAGGTGTGGTTCCAGGGCAGCCAGTCGACCAGCACCGGCGGCTCCTCGCCGAGCGCCGGGATCGACGCGCGCAACTGCGCCTGGTTGGCGCACCACATCCGGTGCGTGTTGATGACGGCCTTCGGGTTCTTGGTGGAGCCGGAGGTGAAGAGGAACTTGGTGATCGTGCCGGGGTGCGTCGCATGCAGGGCGGCCTCGACCGCCGGCGTCGGCTCGGTGGCGATCAGTTCGCTCAGCGGGGTGACGGCACGGCCTTCGAGCGTGCCGCTGCTCATCACCACCTCGACCTCCGGTGCCACGGTGGCGGCGATGGCGTTGGCATAGCGTGTGTCGGTGGCGAACACCAGGCCGGGTGTCAGCGTCGCCATCACATGGCGCAGCTTCTCGAAGTCCTTGCTGACCAGCGAGTAGGGCGGCGACACCGGGCAGTAGGGGATGCCGACATAGAGGCAGCCGAGCGCCAGCATCGCGTGCTCCAGGCTGTTCTCGCTCAGCAGGGCCACCGGCCGTTCGGGCGAAAGTCCGCGCTGCAGCAGGGCCTGGCCGATGGCGCGCGCGGTGTGCAGCGCCTCGCGGTAGCTGATGCGGACCCAGTCGCCGCTGCTGCCGTCGGCATTGCGCGCCCGGCGAGCGATGAAGGTGCGATCGGGCGCCACCGCGGCCCAGTGCACCAGGCGATCGGTCATGCGGTGGGCATAGGCACCGAGCGGCTGGTCGGCCTGCAGGTACTGCACGCCCGCCTCGCCTTCGCGCACCACTCCGCGGGTGATGCCGAATGCGAGCGGCCGATAGCGGGGGGCGCCAACACCGGCGGCTGCCGTGGTCGGCATGTTTGTTGTCTCCAGCATCTTGTTCTCCTGCGGTTTTGTGAGGCGGGCTTAGCCCTTACTGACCTTGGCGGCTCGGCCTTCGAGAAAGGCCTTGACGCGGGCCTTCGCTTCGGGCGAGTCCTGCGCGATCCCGGCCATCAGCGCTTCGGTGAAGTAGCCGTGGTCGGCCGGCTGGTCGGCGATGCGGGGCAGCGCATGCATCAGCGCGTAGTTGGTGAGCGGCGCGTTGGTGGCGATGCGCTTGGCAAGTTCCACCGCCTTGTCCAGCGCGGCGCCTTCGGGCACCAGGTACTGCGCGAAGCCGACGCGCTCGCCGTCCTCCGCGTTGTAGACGCGCCCGGTCATCATCATGTCGGTCATGCGTGCCACGCCGATCAGGCGCGGGATGCGCACCGAGCCGCCGCCGCCCACGAAGATGCCGCGGCTGCCTTCGGGCAGGGCGTAGAAGGTGCTCGCATCGGCCACCCGGATGTGGCAGGCGGTGGCCAGCTCGAGCCCGCCGCCGACCACCGCGCCGTGCAGCGCGGCCACCACCGGCACCGGGCCGTGCTGGATGCTCTCGAGCGCGTCGTGCCACATGCGCGAATGGCGCAGGCCGGCGCCGGCATCGCGCTCGCTCAGCTCCGACAGGTCGAGCCCGGCGCAGAAGTGCGGGCCTTCGCCGTCGATCACGGCGGCGCGCACCGTGTCGGGCAGGTTCTGGAAGGCGTCGCGCAGCGCCAGGATGAGCCCGTCGTTCAGTGCGTTGCGCTTGGCGGGGCGCGTCAGGCGGATGATGGCGATATCACCTTGGTGATCGATGCGGAGGTCTGTGTTCGTCATGATTGCGTTCTCGAGTTGCATCGATTATGGTTATGAAAAATAACCAATTCAACCGCCGTTCGCCCGCCAGCGCTCGGTGTTTACCCGAACCGGAGACACAGCATGGACATCGCCAATCTCGTCGCCATCGACACCCACACGCACGCCGAAGTGAGCTGCTGGAACCCCTTCGACAACTACGGCGAGGAATACGACCGCGCGGCCGACAAGTACTTCCGTTCGAGCAAGCGGCCGACCATCCAGGAGAGCATCGACTACTACCGCGAACGCAAGATCGGCTTCGTGATGTTCGGCGTCGATGCCGAGAGCAACCTCGGCCGGCGCCGCATCCCGAACGAGGAGATCGCCGAGGCCGCGCAGAAGAACCCCGACGTGATGATCGCGTTCGGCAGCGTCGACCCGCACAAGGGAAAGATGGGCGCACGCGAGGTGCGGCGTCTGATCGAAGAGCACGGCGTGCGCGGCTTCAAGTTCCACCCGACGGTGCAGGGCTACCACCCCTACGACAAGATGGCCTGGCCGCTCTACGAAGTGATCGCCGAGCACAAGCTGCCAGCCATCTTCCACACCGGCCACAGCGGCATCGGCTCGGGCATGCGCTGCGGCGGCGGGTTGCGGCTGGAGTACAGCAACCCGATGCACCTGGACGACGTCGCCATCGACTTCCCCGACATGCAGATCATCATGGCGCACCCCAGCTTCCCGTGGCAGGACGAGGCGCTGTCGGTGGCCACGCACAAGCCCAACGTCTGGATCGACCTGTCGGGCTGGAGCCCGAAGTACTTCCCCAAGCAGCTGGTGCAGTACGCCAACACGCTGCTGAAGGACCGCATCCTGTTCGGCAGCGACTACCCGCTCATCACGCCCGACCGCTGGATGAAGGACTTCCTCGAAGCCGGCTTCAAGCCCGAGGTGATGCCCGGCATCCTGAAGGACAACGCGGTTCGGCTGCTGGGCCTGAAGTAGTCCGGGCTCGCCCGCTCAATCGTCGCCGCGGTCCCAGTCGCCGCGCACGCGCTTCTGCCGCTCCTCGCGTTCCCGCGCCATCTGTTCGGCGAACTGCTGGCGGCCCTCCTTCGCGACGGCGATGAACTTCGCGCGGTCCTTGTAGTGCGGGTAGCCGTCGGCCGTGAGCTTGAGGTTCCGCTGGCGGAAGCGCATCGCCGATTCGCGCGCCTCGTGCGCCGGCCAGCCGAGCACCTCCAGCACCGAACGCGCGCTGCGCAGCGACGACTCGAACAGCTCGCGCTCGATGAATTCCACCTTGCGGTCTTGCAGCTGGTAGAGGTGGCTGACGTTGCGTGCTCGCGCCACCAGCCGCGCCTGCGGGAAGTGCTCGCGCACCACGTCGACGATCTCGAGCGACTGCTCCACGTCGTCCACCGCCACCACGACGGCGAGGGCAGTCGCGGCGCCGGCGGTGCGCAGCACGTCGAGCCGGGTGGCGTCGCCATAGAACACGCGAAAGCCGAACTCGCGCAGGCCGGCCACGGTGTCGGGGTCGTGGTCGAGCACCGTCACCGGGATGCCCTGCGCGCTGACCAAGCGGCCGATGATCTGCCCGTAGCGGCCGAAGCCGCAGATCAGCACCTTCGGCTCCTGTTGCTCGGAGATCTCTTCCATCGCCGGCCCGCTCGACCGGCTGTAGCGTGGCAGCACGAACTTGTCGATCAGCACCAGCAGCAGCGGCGAGATCAGCATCGACAGCGCGACCGCGCCGATGAGGAAGGACGCGACGCCGGGCGGCAGCACGTTGGGCCCGGCCGCCTGGAACACCACGAAGGCGAATTCGCCGCCCTGCGCCAGCAGCAGCGTGAAGACCGGGCGCTGCTGGTAAGGCACGTCCATCGCCTTGGCCAGCGCGTAGATGACGGCGCACTTCAGCACGAGAAATCCGACCACCACCAGCGCCATCAGACCGGGCTGCGCGATCAGCACGCCGAAGTCGATGCTCATGCCGACGGCGATGAAGAAGAGGCCGAGCAGCAGGCCCTTGAAGGGCTCGATGTCGGTCTCGAGCTCGCGTCGGTACTCGCTCTCGGCCAGCAGCACGCCCGCGAGGAAGGCACCGAGCGCCATCGACAGGCCGACCAGCTGCATCAGCGCCGCGATCGCCACCACCAGCAGCAGCGCGGTGGCGGTGAAGATCTCGGGCGTGTTGCTGCGCGCGATCCAGCGCAGCAGCGGGCGCAGCAGCAGGCGGCCCCCGAGCACGATGCCGGCGATCACGCCGACGATCTTGGCGGCCTCGAAGGCACGTTGCGCGCTGCTGATGGGCTCGTGCGCATCGCCCACGGCCAGCAGCGGCAGCAGCGCGAGGATCGGGATCGCCGCCACATCCTGGAACAGCAGGATCGAGAAGCCGGCCTGGCCGCTGGCCGTGCGCAGCAGGTTGCGTTCACCGAAGACCTGCAGCGCAATGGCGGTGGACGACAGCGCTAGCCCCAGCGCCGCGACCAGCGCCACGCGCCAGCTCGCGCCGGCCAGGTAACCCACGGCGAACAGCACGGCGGCGCAGGACACCACTTGCGCGGTGCCCCAGCCGAAGATCGGCCGTCGCAGGTTCCACAGGCGGGCGGGTTCGAGTTCGAGGCCGACCAAAAAGAGCATCAGCACCACGCCGAATTCAGCGAAGTGCAGCACCTCTTCGACGCTGGAGACCAGGCCCAGGCCCCAGGGTCCGATGGCGATGCCGGCGGCGAGGTAGCCGATGATGGAGCCGAGGCCGAGCGCCTTGGACAGGGGCACCACCAGCACGGCGGCGCCCAGGTAGATCAGGCTGCTGGTGAGCCAGGCGGGTGCGTGGCCCATCAGACGACCTCGTGGCTGGTGGTGGTGAGCGGCCGGTCTTCCGACGGCACGCTGCAGGTCGGGCAGTCGCCGAGCGCGTCGATCTCGGGCCAGTGCGGGTAGCTCGCCAGCCGTTGCGCGAAGGTGTCGACATGCGCATCAACCGCCGAGGCGCTCGCGCTGCGCGCGCCGTGCAGGATCAGCGGCGGCAGGAAGCGCATTCCGCACAGCGTGGCCGTCTGCTCATAGGGCGGCAGGAAGGTGTCGAAGAAATAGCGGTTGTAGCTCGACGGGTGGTAGCTGGCCTCCGGGCCACCGGTGGTGGCGGCGAGCCACAGGTCCTTGCCCGCCAGCGCGGTGCCGCCGGTGCCGTAGGCCCAGCCGTAGCGCAGCACATCGTCGAGCCAGAGCTTCTGCAGCGGCGGCATCGAGTACCACTGGATCGGATGCATCAGCACCAGCAGGTCGGCGCGCGCCAGGCGTTCGCGCTCGGCCTCGGCATCGATGGCGTAGTCGGGGTAGCTTGCATAGAGGTCATTCACGTCGACGCCGTCGACCTCCCGCGCGGCCGCGAGCAGGCGGCGGTTCACCCGCGAATCGCGCCAGTGCGGATGGGCGGCCAGCAGGTAGATGCGCGGTCCCTCGGTTCCCGTGTGTGTTGTTGTCGTCATCCCGCGAACATAGCGCAGGGCGGACGACTTTGCGCTGCCCGCGCCTTGTCGCCGCGCGGACACCGGCCCGCCGCGGCCGCGTCGTACAGTGCGCCGCATGAAAAAGACCTTTCAGACCCTTCAGGATCTGGCCGCCTGTGTCGGCCAGGAAGTCGCGGTCAGCGACTGGATCGAAGTCACCCAGCCCCAGGTGAACCAGTTCGCCGAGGCCACGGGCGACCACCAGTGGATCCACGTCGACGTCGAGCGCGCCAAGGCGGGGCCGTTCGGCGCGCCGATCGCGCACGGCTTTCTCACGCTGTCGCTGCTGCCGAAGTTCTACGAGAACGCGTTCGACGTGGTCGAGTCGCGCATGGGCGTGAACTACGGGCTCAACCGGGTGCGCTTCATGGCGCCAGTGCCGGTGGGCAGCCGGTTGCGCGCGCGCATGAAGCTGCTGTCGGCGGAGCCGATCGACGGCGAGGGTCTGCAGATGGTCTGGGAAACCACGATCGAGCTCGAAGGCGCGACCAAGCCGGCGTGCGTGGCCGAGTCGGTGGTGCGGCGCTACCGCTAGAACGAGGACTGAGAGAAACCGTTCTGGCGCCAGGCCTCGAACACCGTCACAGCGACGGCGTTCGACAGGTTCAGGCTGCGCTGGCCCTCGCGCATCGGCAGGCGCAGGCGCTGCGGCGGGTCGAAGCGCTCGCGCAGTTCGGGCGCGAGGCCGCGGGTCTCCGAGCCGAAGACCAGCCAGTCGCCGGGCTGGAAGGCCACGTCGTGCACCGGTCGGCTGCCGCGCGTCGTGAGGGCGAACATGCGATCTGCCGCCGGCGCCTCGGTGTCGAGCAATGCGGCCCAGCTGGCGTGGCGGCGTACCTCCGCGTACTCGTGGTAATCGAGGCCGGCGCGGCGCAGCAGCTTGTCGTCCATCGAGAAGCCCAGCGGCTCGACCAGATGCAGCGTGCAGCCGGTGTTGGCCGCCAGGCGGATCACGTTGCCGGTGTTCGGGGGGATCTCGGGCTCGACCAGGACGATGTGGAACATCGATCGATTGTCCCTAATGTTCCTCGTGCCGTTCGCCCGGCGGATCGGTGCGGGCCAGCACCAGCGCGGTGACCCGCGCCGCACCGGCCGTCTTCAGCACCTGGGCGGCGGTGAAGACCGACGCGCCACTGGTCATCACGTCGTCGATCAACAGGATGTGCTTGCCGCGCACGGCTGCTGCACGCAGGGGCTCGACGGCGAAGGCGCCGCGGAGGTTGCGCAGCCGCTCGGCCCGCCCGAGACCGCTCTGTGCGGGCGTGTCGCGCGTGCGCAGCAGCAGCGTGGCGTCGGTCTTGGCCGG
>CALRYR010000177.1:0-8041 GCA_943372425.1 Variovorax sp. YR752
GTCATCGGCTCCTGGAAGATCATCGCCATGCGCGCGCCGCGCAGCGCGGTCATGCCCTTCTCCGGCAAGGTCTGCAAATCGACGCCATCGAAGCGGATGTGGTCGGCGGTGCGCACCGCCTTGCGCGGCAGCAGGCCCATCAGCGCGAGCGAGGTCATCGACTTGCCGCAGCCCGATTCGCCGACCAGGCACAGCATCTCGCCGCGTTTCACATGGAAATCGATGCCGCGCACCGCATGCAGCAAGCCGCGTTCGGTGGGCAGGTCGACGCGCAGGTTCTTCACGTCCAGCAAGGGAGTGTTCATGGCGGAGCCTTTCAGTTGCGGCCGTCGGGCGCGGTCAGGTCGCGGATGCCGTCGCCCACAAGGTTGATGGCCAGCACCAGCAGCGCCAGCACCACGCCAGGGATCAGGATCACCCAAGGCTGGAAGAACATGTAGGCCTTGCCTTCGGCCACCATCAGCCCCCACGACGGCGTGGGCGGCTGCACGCCCAGGCCGAGGAAGGACAGCGTGGATTCGAGCAGGATGGCGTGCGCCATCTCCAGCGTGGCCACGACCGTGAGCGCACTCATCAGGTTGGGCAGCAGCTCGCGCAGCAGGATGTACGGCGTGGACGCGCCCAGCGCCTTCGCCGCGGCGATGAACTCGGCGTCGCGCAACTGCTGCGTGGCGGAGCGCGTGACGATGGCGAAGCGGTCCCACAGCAGCAGGCCCAGCAACAGGATCACCACCTGCAGCGAGCCGCCGACGAGCGACGCCATGGCCAGCGCCACCAGCACCACCGGCATGGCCAGGCGCGTGGTGATGATGTAGCTGATGACCGCATCGACCCGGCCACCGTAGTAGCCGGCGAGAACGCCCAGCGTGGTGCCGATGACACCGGCGATCGCCGCCGTGACGAGGCCGATGATGAGCGACACGCGCGCACCAAAAAGCAGGCGGCTCAGGTAGTCGCGGCCCAGCTTGTCGGTGCCGAGCAGGTGCTCCCACGTGCCCTTGTCGTGCCAGATCGGCGGGATGAGGCGGCGGGTGACGTCCTGCGCATACGGGTCGTGCGGCGCGAGCCAGGGCGCGAACAGCGCGGCCAACGCGATCAGGCCGAGGATGATCGCGCCGAGGGTGAGTCCGTGCTGGCCGAGCACGCGGCGCAGCAGGCGTCGCCAGGCGGGTGTGGGCGGCAGCGGCAGCGTTGGTGTTGCCATCGCGGGGGATGAGAGTGCGGATGCGTTCATGTCATCTCCTCAGCGTGTACGCATACGCGGGTCGAGCGCGGCGTTCAAAACGTCGGCCACGAAGGTCAGGCCGATGTAGAACACCGCGATGATCAGCACCACCGCCTGCACCACCGGATAGTCGTTGCGCGAGATCGAGTCCCACGCGAGTTGCCCCAGCCCCTGCATCGAATACACCGATTCGATAACCACCGAGCCGCCGAGCATGAAGCCCAGTTCCACCGCGGCCAGCGCCACCACCGGGATGATCGCGTTGCGCAGCGCATGCTTGAAGACCACGCGCGCTGGGCTCAGGCCCTTGGCGCGGGCGGTGCGGATGTAGTCGGAGCCGAGCACGTCGAGCATGCCGGCGCGCGTGAGCCGCATCATGGCCGGCATGGCGTAGTAGCCCAGCGCCACGGCCGGCAGCACGAAGTGCTGCCAGGTGGTGTTACCCGACACCGGCAGCCACTTGAGCCCGACCGAGAACACGATGGTCAGCGTCAGCGCGAACCAGAAGGTCGGCATGGCCTGCCCCACCACCGCCACCATCAGCGACAGGCGGTCGATCCAGGTGTCGCGGTAGATGGCGGCCAGCACGCCCAGCGGGATCGCCACCACCACCGCCAGCAGCAGCGCCACGCCGCCAAGCTTCAGCGTGATCGGCAGGCGCTCGCCGATCAGCTCGACCACCGTGTTCTGGAAGTAGAACGAACGCCCGAAGTCCAGGCGCGCGGCCGCGCCGAGCCAGTCGAAGAACTGCGCGGCGATCGGCCGGTCGAGCCCGTATTGCACGCGGATCTTCTCCACGTCGGCCGCGGTCGATTCGGGCCCGGCGATGGCCGTGGCCAGGTCGCCCGACAGGTGCAGCAGCATGAAGCTGACGACGGCCACGGTCAGCATGACCGAGAGCGCCACCAGCAGCCGGCGGAAGATGTAGATCAGCATGGCAACGGGCCTCGCTCGACGCGCGCCTTACTTCCAGCTGGCCGCGAAGAAGCGCGGCAGCTCGTCGGGCTGGGCGTCGAACTTCAGGTCCGACGTGAACGCGTAGTTGGTCGAGTACGAGAACAGCGGTGCCCACATGGCCTGCTCCGAGATGCGCTGCAGCGCCTGCGCGTACTTGGCCTTGCGCTCGGTCTTGTCGACCGTCGCGTCTGCCGTCTGCAGCAACGCGATCGTCTGCGGGTCCTTGGCCGTGTCGTCCGGGCCACCCTTGAAGAAGTTGCCGGCGAAGGCCGAGGCGTCGTTGATCGAGAACGAGCCCCAGGCCTGGAACGACATCGGTGCACGGCCGGCGCGGACCTCGTTGCGCAGCGCCGGGTACTGCACGAAATGCAGGCGCGCACGGATGCCGATCTTGCGCAGGTCGCCGATGATGGATTCCGCATAGTCACGCTCGCGGTAGGCCCAGATGTCGGTGTCGAAGCCATTGGGGAAGCCGGCTTCGGCCAGCAGCGCCTTCGCCTTGGCCGGGTCGTACGGATACTTCACCACCTTGCCGGTTTCGCAGCCGTACTGCGTGCGAAAGCAGGTCGCGTACACCGGCTGGCTGCCGCCGCGCACCAGGCTGTCGGCCAGGCCCTTGCGGTTGATCGCCATGTTGACCGCCTGGCGCACCCGCACGTCCTTGAAGGGCGTGGACTCGGGCGTGGTGCCGTTGTTGTTCATGGTGACGAAGCCGACGCGCATGGTCTCGCCGCTGAGCACCGTGAGGTTGGGTGCGGCCTTGAGCGACTCGGCCTGGTCGGCGGGCACGCGCCAGATCCAGTCGACCGCGCCAGTCATCAGCTGGGCCATGCGCGCCTCCGGGTCGCGGATGACGACGAACTTCACGTTGCCGATCTTCGGCTGGCCGATCGGGCTGTCCTTGAAGTAGGTGGGGTTCTTCACCATGGTCACACCCTGGCCCGGCGTGACGGCGGTGATCTTGTAAGGGCCGGTGCCGACGGGCGCCTTGCTGTAGCCCTCGAGCCCCACCTTCTTGAAGTACGCGGCGGGGTAGATCGGCGTCGGGCCCGACAGGTATTCGAGTGCGGCCGGGAACGGCGTTTTCAGGTTGATGCGCACCTGGTAGTCACCCAGTTTCTCGACGTTCTTGATCCAGTCGGTGTTCTGCCGCGTGGCGATCTTCGCGTCGGGGCCGGTGACTTCGTTGAAGGTGTAGACCACGTCGTCGGCGCTGAACTTGTCGCCGTTCTGGAAGGTCACGCCCTGGCGCAGCGTGACGTTCAGCGCAGTGGGCGAATCCCACTTCCAGGCGGTGGCGAGCTGCGGCTTGAACTCGCCGGTCTTGGTGTCGCGGTAGATCAGCGTGTCCCAGGCCATGGCCGCCAGGATCACGCCTTCGCGCATGCTGTTGTGGTACGGGCTGACGTTCTCGACCTCGCTGTCGGACGCGTAGATGAGGGTGTCGTTCGCCTTGCCGGCGTAAGCGGTCGCGCCGGCGGCCAGTGCGATCGACAAGAGTGCGCGCCGCACCAGCGTGGTGGACAGATGCTTCATGACAAGCTCCTTGAATACGTTGAACGAAAAGTTGAACCGGATCGCTCGAACAATTGCAAGAATGGCGCCTCGACAGCGTTTCCGGCCTTACAGAATTTCGAGGTGAGCGATCCAGAAAAGGCAACGCTCGCTGTTTGTTCGGACGGGCCGGCGCACACACCGCATTCCTCATGGCCACTTCGCAACTCGTCGCCCGTCAATTGCAGGACACCGCCCTGCGCTACTTCCTCGAAGTCGTCCGCTGCGGGTCGATCAGCGAGGCCTCGACGCGGCTCAACGTCGCCAGCTCGGCCATCAGCCGGCACATCGCGCAACTGGAGGCGCTGCTCGAAGTGAGCCTGTTCGACCGCCATGCGCGCGGCATGGTGCCGAGCGCGGCGGGCGAACTGCTCGCGGTGCATGCGATCCGGTCGGCACACGACGCGGAGCGGGTCGTGGGCGATGTGCAAGCCTTGCAGGGCATGCAGCGCGGCCGCGTGCGCCTTGTCGCCACCGAAGGCTTCTCGATGGAGTTCCTGCCACGTGTGATCAGCGACTTCGTGGCGCAGCACCCCGGCATTCAGTTCCATCTGGGCGTGCATCCACCGGCCGACTGCACGCGGCGCATCCTGATGGGCGATGCCGACATCGGCTTCGTGATGAGCCGCGGCGCGGAGAAGGACATCAAGGTCGAGCACCTCCAGCCCTCACCCGTGCTGGCTGTGATGCAGCCGACGCATCCGCTGGTGCGTTTCAACCAGATCAGCCTGCGGCAGCTGGTCCCCTACCCGCTCGCCCTGCCGGAGCCGGACACGACGGTGCGCCAGCTGTTCGACATCGCCTGCCATCGGCAGCGGTTGCCCATCGAGCCGGTGCTCACCAGCAGCTACATCGCCAGCCTGCTGGGCTTCCTGCGGCACGCGCCCCTCGGCATCACGATCTGCGGCGAGATCTCGGTGCGCGAACCGATCGAGCGTGGTGAACTGGTGGCGATGCCGCTGAAGGATCGCGGCCTGGACCTGCGCAACATCGAGGTGCAGACGCTCGTGGGCCGCACGCTGTCACGCACTGCGCAGGCCTTCCTGGATTACCTCAGGACGCAGTTGGCGGCGTAGCCTCGACAGGACCTAAATGGCCGAGAGCTTGGCCCACTCGATGTCGGTCTCGACATCGAGCCGCAGCGCGGTCGCGCGCAGTGCGTCGACGTCGGACCCGGTCAGGCTGAGATAGCGCCGCCCCGCGGGCGCGAAGGCGCGGAGCATTTCTGGCACGTCGCGCGGCCCGCGCGTGATGGCGAGGATGGCGCCCTGCGTCGGCGCCATCAGTTGCTCGAAGCGGCTGCCGACCGCGGCGACGTCGCCTTCCCGCCAGCGCCGTTCGCAGGCAATGCCGTCCTGCGCCATGCCCGCCCAGTCGTCGATGCGCCAGAGATCGACGCCGATGCCGTACGAGCGCGCCAGCTCGGCCGCGACCGCCAAGGCCTCGTCGACCACCTCCGCGCCGCAGACCCACTGCATGCGCCGGCCCGATGCGATGAGGGCATGCTGCAGCAGGTTCATTCGCACGTTCTCAGCCGTTGCGGAAGAGGAAGCTGTAGGCATTCAGCGCCGGCACGCCGCCGAGGTGCGCATACAGCACCTTCGAGCCCGCCGGAAACTCACCCAGGCGCACCTTCTCGATCATCCCGTGCATCGACTTGCCTTCGTACACCGGGTCGGTCAGCATGCCTTCCATGCGGGCGCACAGGCGGATTGCCTCCAGCGTGCCTTCGTTGGGCAGGCCGTATTCCGGGCCACCGAAGCGGGTGTCGAGCACCACGTCCTTCTCGGTGATGTCGCGCCCCAGCTCGACCAGCTCGGCCGTGTTCTTCGCGATGCGCAGCACCTGGTCATAGGTCTTCTCCGGCTTGGCCGAAGCGTCGATGCCGATCACACGGTCGGCCCGGCCGTCCGCCGCAAAGCCGACCACCATGCCGGCCTGCGTGCTGCCGGTCACGGCGCAGACCACGACGTAGTCGAACTTGATGCCCATCTCGGCTTCCTGCTGGCGCACTTCTTCGGCGAAGGCCACGAAGCCCAGGCCGCCCCTCGGATGCTCGGAGCAGCCCGCCGGAATCGGGAAGGGCTTGCCGCCGGCCTGGCGCACGCTTTCCATCGCGTCTTCCCAGCTCTTGCGGATGCCGATGTCGAAGCCTGCGGCGTCGAGGCGCACGTCGGCGCCCATGATGCGCGACATCTCGATGTTGCCGACCCGGTCGTACACCGCGTCGGAATAGTTCACCCAGTTCTCCTGCACCAGCACGCACTTCAGGCCGAGGTGCGCCGCAACTGCCGCGACCTGGCGCGTCTGGTTCGACTGGATGCCACCGATGGACACCAGCGTGTCGTAGCCGCCTTCGAGCGCCTCGGGGATGAGGTACTCGAGCTTGCGCGTCTTGTTGCCGCCGAAGGCCAGGCCGCTGTTGCAGTCCTCGCGCTTGGCATAGAGATCGACCTTGCCGCCGAGGTGGGCGCTCAGCCGCTTGAGCGGCTGGATGGGCGTGGGGCCGAAGGTGAGCGGATAGCGGGGGAATTTCTGCAGATTCATGGGTTTGGTCCTGGTGCGTTCGACAGCAATGTGTGGACTCGATCTTAGGAATGAAGCCGCGCCACAGGGTTGCAAAATAGGCGCCACTCGCCGAATCGATCGGCCTTCAGAATCCATTGATCGTTTTTTTATTGCGGAGATCGGACCATGGTCACAACAAAACGCCGAACACCGAGCGTGGCTGCTGACGTGTCGCTGAAGGACACGCTGGATCGCACCGACCTGGCCATCCTGCGTGCGCTGCAGCGCGATGCCTCGGTGTCCAACGTCGCGCTGGCGGCCAAGGTCAACCTCAGCGCGCCGGCGTGCCTGCGCCGTGTCGAACGGCTCAAGGCCATGGGCATGATCCGCGGCATCGTCGCGCTGCTGGAGCCGCGCGCGCTCGACGCGGGCATGCTGGTGATGATCGGCGTGGTGCTCGACCGCTCCACGCCCGAGTCCTTCGCCGACTTCGAGAAGGCCGTGCAGAAGGTGTCGGGCTGCCTCGAATGCCACGTGGTGACCGGCGAATTCGACTACTTCATGATGCTGCGCACGCGCGACCACGAGAGCTTCAACCGGCTGCACGCCGAGCAGCTGCTCTACCTGCCGGGCGTGCGGCAGGTGCGCAGCTTCATGGTGCTGAAGGAGGTGCTGTCGACCACGCAACTGACGGTGTAGTGCGTGTCATGGCCGGCATCGGCCCACGTCGATCGGCCGTACGACAAGCGCCGTACCTCAGCGGCCATAGACCTTCCGTGATCTGGTGGAGGACACGTGCTTCGCGGACCATCGGCGCCCGGCCCCGCACCGTTTTCAGCTTGTCTCGCAGGGCCACGCAACCTGGTAGCCCTCATGTCCATTCGTTCGTTCTCCAAGCCCCTGTCCATCCTCGCGCTCGGCGCCGCACTCGCGGGTTGCGGCCCGCAGAACAAGCCGCCGACCTCGCTGTTCTGGGATGTCCCACCGCCGATCGCCAGCACCCAAAGCGTGCTGGTGGCGAGCGCCGTCTACATCGGCGACGTGTTCGCCGATGCGGAGCAGCAGCTCAAGAACACCGGAGAGGCATCGGACCCTGCGCCGAGCTTCTGATGCCGGCGGCGCGATGGCGCGACGCTATGTCGCGTGCAAGGAAGACGACCCGCGCACCACGAGCTCGCCGGGCAACAGCCGCTGGCGCGCTGCGCCTTCGAGCCCGCGCAGGCGCTCGATCAGGCAGCCGGCCGCTGCGCGACCGATCTCGTCGGTCGGCTGCGCCAGCGTCGTGAGGCCTGGACCGATCAACGGCGCCCACTCGGGGTCGTCGAAGCCGACGAAGCCGAGCTCGCGGCCGAAGTGCCAACCCAGCCGCGTCATGGCCGCCGCCACGCGGAGCGTCACCACCGCATTGCCTGCAATCACCGCCGCCTGGCGCCGCCCGCGCTTCGCGCGTTGATGCAGGGCCTGCAGCGCCGCTTCCAGGCCTGCGGTGTCGCCCTCTTCGCTCTCGAAGACCTCACCCCTGACCTTCGGTGCGTGGGCCGACACGCAGTCGTTGAATGCCGCGGCCCGCTCGCGCCGGGTGCTCACACCCTTCTGCGGTTCGGTGATGTAGAGCAGCTCGCGCCAGTCGCCATCGAGCAGGTGGCCGCAGACCTGCGCCATCGCGCCGGCGTTGTCGAGCGACACGAAGTCCGCGTGCATGCCGGTGTGGCGCCGGTCGACCAGCACCGCCGGCTTGCCGTGCAGCGCCACCGCATCGACCACGCCGGCGCCGCGGCCCAGCGTGTTGAGGATGAA
>CALRYR010000178.1:0-8034 GCA_943372425.1 Variovorax sp. YR752
CCGGCCGACCGCGGTGCGGGCCTACCAATGGGGCACCAACAAACGCGCCTGGGTGGCGACGCAGGATGGCAAGCTGCGCATCTTCAATCTCGGCGACTTCCCGAGCACGGGCACCGGTTCGGCGGCCAGCATCGTGGAGGGCGGGAACGTCGACGTCGGCATCAACCCGACCGGCATCGCCTACGCCAAGGAGAAGGGCGGCGAGACCATCTATTCGGACCACACCCAGGAGGTGCTCGTGACTTCGCGCGGCATGCGCCAGGTGAGCTGGGTGCGCTTCGCGGCCGACGGCAACAGCGGCACCGTACGGCGCACGCTCAACGACACGCGGATCGAAGACCCGATCTCGGCCGAAGACACCGACAACCACGGCGATGAGTCCTATGTGGTGTCCATTGCCGACTACAACGGTCGTGCGCTGCATAACTTCCGCTATGGCCCCATCATCCTGAACAACAATGGCGGGGCGCGCTACGACATGCTGAACGGTGGCGCCTTCGAATATGGTGGCGCTTACTCTCTACCGGGTAAGGCCTTCCATATCAGCTCGGCGAACATTCCCTGATCGTCAGTGCGATTCGGCGTCGGGACGATTGAGCAGCGCGAGCCGCTCGGGCGTTCCGACATCGGTCCAGGGGCCTGGGTAGAGCGTGGCGCTCACCAGGCCCTTTTGCATGGCGGCGCGCAGGATCGGCGCCAGCGGCGCGCTGCAGCCCTCGGGGTTGCCGGGGGGGATGTCGCAATTCGGTGCCGCGAAAAAGGCGGCGCGGTAGAGGGCGATCGTCGAGAAGGTCAGGCGCTCTGGCGCCTCGTTCAGCGCCAGGCCATCGGCCGAAATGCCGAAGTCGCCCTTGGGGTTGTGTGACGGATTCGGCACCAGCCACAGGTGGGCCAGCCGGCCGCTGGTGACAAAACGTGTCACCGCTGCCTCGGAGAAGACAAAATCCGGCGCATAAACGTCGCCTGCTGCGACCCAGAACACGTCGCCGAGCATCGGCAGCGCCCGCACGATGCCACCGGCCGTCTCCAGCGCACCGCCGAAGTCGCGGCCCTCGTGGGAGTAGGCGAGCGACGGCAGCGCGCTGCCGCCCGACCCGAAGCGTGCCTCGATCTGTTCGCCCAGCCAGGCGGTGTTGACCACCACCGACGAGAAGCCGCCAGCGGCCAGCGCCTCCAGCGGCCATTGCATCAGCGGCTTGCCGCGCACGTCGAGCAGGGGCTTGGGCGTGGCGTCCGTCAGCGGCCGCATGCGCTCGCCGCGGCCGGCGGCCAGCACCATCGCGCGTGCGCCGGTCATGCCGTTACCCGCGAAGCGTCGCCGCGCGCGAGTTCGTGACGCTCGACGCGCGCCGGCTCGAACAGCGCGAGCAGCGCTTCGAGCAGCGCGCGCGCCTGGGCCGAATGGTCGGCGCCGAAGTTGCACACATAAACGTCGAGCGTCGCGCCGCGCAGCTCCGGCCAGGTGTGGACGCACAGGTGCGATTCGGCCAGCAGCACCGTGGCGGTCACGCCGCCGGGGCCGTCGGACGTCGCGGGGAAGGTGTGGAACAACTGGCCGACAGCCTGCAGGCCGGCGTCTTCGACGGCCCGCAGGCAGCGCTCGCCCAGCAACGTGGCATCGGTGAGCCACGACGGCGCGCAACGGCAGTCGTGGAGATCGGCGGTGAGGTGCAGCCCTTGCATGGCTCGCGACTCTAGCAGCGCGCCTTCACCGTGCCGGGACTTGTCGCCCGTCAGGCCGCCCGCCGGACCCGGCCCGCTAAAATCGGAGGCTCCCCCCAATCTCACCCCCGAAAGCCTTCCCCGATGGCCAACCAAGCCTTGATGGCCAACGCGATCCGCGCGCTGGCAATGGATGCCGTTCAACTCGCCAACTCCGGTCATCCGGGTGCCCCGATGGGCATGGCCGACATGGCTGTCGCATTGTGGGGTGACCATCTGCGCCACAACCCGGCGAACCCGCACTGGGCCGACCGCGACCGCTTCGTGCTGTCCAACGGCCACGCGTCGATGCTGATCTACGCCGTGCTGCACCTGGCCGGCTACGACCTCTCGGTCGACGACCTCAAGAAATTCCGCCAGCTGCACAGCAAGACCGCCGGCCACCCCGAAGTCGGCGTGACGCCGGGCATCGAGACCACCACCGGCCCGCTGGGCCAGGGCATCACCAATGCCGTGGGCTTCGCGCTGGCCGAGAAGTTGCTGGCCGCGGAGTTCAACCGCCCGTCGCACGCCATCGTCGACCACCACACCTACGCCTTCCTGGGCGATGGCTGCCTGATGGAAGGCATCAGCCATGAAGCGGCCGCGCTGGCCGGCGCCTGGAAGCTGGGCAAGCTGATCGCGCTGTACGACGACAACGGCATCAGCATCGACGGCCCGGTCAAGCCCTGGTTCGTCGACAACACGGCCGAGCGCTTCAAGGCCTACGGCTGGAACGTGATCGGCCCGGTCGACGGCCACGACACCAAGGCCGTGTCGAAGGCGATCGCCGACGCGAAGAAGTCGACCGACAAGCCCACGTTGGTCATCTGCAAGACGCAAATCGGCAAGGGCAGCCCGAACCGCGCCAATACCGCCAAGGCCCATGGCGAGCCGCTCGGCGCCGACGAGATCGGCCTGACCCGCAGCGCGCTGCAATGGCCGCACGCCCCCTTCGAACTGCCCGAGGCCGTCTACGCCGAGTGGGACGCCAAGGCCGCCGGCGCCAAGACCGAAGCCGCCTGGAACGAGCGCTTCGCCGCCTACGCCAAGGCCTTCCCCGACCTGGCCGCGGAGTTCACCCGCCGCATGAAGGGCGAACTGCCCAAGAGCTTCCACCAGACCGCGTTCGACGCCGTGGTGGCCGCCCACTCGAAGGGCGAGACGGTCGCCAGCCGCAAGGCCTCGCAGCTCGCACTCGAAGCCTTCACCGCCGCGCTGCCCGAAATGATCGGCGGCAGCGCCGACCTGACCGGCTCGAACCTCACCAACACCAAGAGCACGCCCAACCTGCGCTTCGACGACCAGGGCGACGTGGTGCGCAGCGAGGGCAACGAGCAGTTCCCCGACGGCCTGCTGGGCCGCCACATCAACTACGGCGTGCGCGAGTTCGGCATGGCGGCCATCATGAACGGCGTGGCGCTGCATGGCGGCTTCATCCCCTACGGCGGCACCTTCCTCACCTTCAGCGACTACAGCCGCAACGCGATCCGCATGGCCGCGCTGATGAAGCAGCGCGTCATCCACGTCTTCACGCACGACTCCATCGGCCTGGGCGAAGACGGCCCGACGCACCAGTCGATCGAGCACGCCGCGTCGCTGCGCCTCATCCCCAACCTCGATGTCTGGCGTCCGGGCGACACGGCCGAGACCACGGTGGCCTGGGCCGTCGCGCTGCAGAACGCCACGCGCCCGACCGCACTGCTGCTGTCGCGCCAGAACCTGCCGTACTCGCCCAAGGGCGACCTGAGCGACATCAGCAAGGGCGCTTACGTGCTGGCCGAGCCCGAGCGCGTCGGCCTGAAGAACAAGAAGGTCAAGGCGGTCATCATCGCCACCGGCTCCGAAGTGCAGCTCGCCATGAAGGCGCAGGAACTGCTCGCCGCCAGGAAGATCGGCGTGCGCGTGGTGTCGATGCCCTCGACCACCACCTTCGACCGCCAGGACGTGGCCTACAAGAAGAGCGTGCTGCCCAAGGGGCTGCCGCGCATCGCCGTCGAGATGGGCAGCACCGACGGCTGGTGGAAGTACGGCGTGTCGGCCGTGGTCGGCATCGACACGTACGGCGAATCGGCACCCGCGGGCGTGCTGTTCAAGCATTTCGGGTTCACGCCGGAGAACGTCGCGGCGACCGTCGAAGCCGCGCTTTCGCGCTGAGTCTTTTTCTGCACAACGATTTTTCAACCTTTAGGAGCAAATCAGATGGCTATCAAACTCGGTATCAACGGCTTCGGCCGCATCGGTCGCAACGTGCTGCGCGCCGCCGTGCAGAACTTCAAGAATGACATCGAGATCGTCGCCATCAACGACCTGCTCGAGCCCGACTACCTGGCGTACATGCTGCAGTACGACTCGGTGCACGGCCGCTTCAAGGGCGAAGTCTCGGTCGACGGCAACACGCTGATCGTCAACGGCAAGAAGATCCGCCTCACGCAGGAACGCGACCCGTCGGCCCTGAAGTGGGCCGAAGCCGGCGCCGACGTCGTGCTCGAATCCACCGGCCTGTTCCTCACCAAGGAAACCTGCCAGAAGCACATCGACGCGGGCGCCAAGAAGGTCATCATGTCGGCGCCCTGCAAGGACGACACGCCGATGTTCGTCTACGGTGTGAACGACAAGAAGTACGCCGGCGAAGCCATCATCAGCAACGCCAGCTGCACCACCAACGCGCTGGCGCCGCTGGCCAAGGTGCTCAACGACAAGTGGGGCATCAAGCGCGGCCTGATGACCACGGTGCACGCCGCCACGGCGACGCAGAAGACCGTCGACGGCCCGAGCAACAAGGACTGGCGCGGCGGCCGCGGCATCCTGGAAAACATCATCCCGTCGTCGACCGGTGCCGCCAAGGCCGTGGGCGTGGTCATCCCCGAGCTCAACAAGAAGCTCACCGGCATGAGCTTCCGCGTGCCGACCTCCGACGTGTCGGTGGTCGACCTGACGGTCGAGCTGGTGAAGGAAGCCACGTACAAGGAAATCTGCGCCGAAATGAAGGCGCAGAGCGAAGGCGCGCTCAAGGGCGTGTTGGGCTACACCGAAGACAAGGTGGTCGCCACCGACTTCCGCGGCGACCCGCGCACCTCGATCTTCGACGCCGAAGCCGGCATCGCGCTCGACAGCACCTTCGTCAAGCTGGTGAGCTGGTACGACAACGAATGGGGCTACTCGAACAAGTGCCTCGAGATGGTCAAGGTCGTGTCGAAGTAAGCACGGCCCGACCGGTCGAGCAGGAACGCGCCTTCGGGCGCGTTTTTCATGGGTGAGCGAGAACGGCTAGGCCACCCGAGATAGGCGATCTCGGCGATTGCGAGCCCGTGCGCGGATCTCTAGCATCGCGCTCTTTTTCGAACGCCATCCCATGACGAAGAGATTGAAGAACGGGCTGCGCCTCGTCGGCCTCGCCCTCGCCGCGGTGGTGCTGCTCGCCGCTGCCGCGCTGTGGTTCGGGCTGCACCAGGCCGCGCAGAAGATGCAGCGCAAGGTCGACGTCGCCGTGCAGCCGGTGGCCCTGCGCCCGCTGACCGACACCGCGGCCCTCGACCGCGGCCGCTACCTCTACGCATCCCGCGGCTGCGTCGACTGCCACGGCGCCAACGGCGGTGGCCGCACGTTCATCGACGACCCGAACGGCCTGCGCGTTGCCGGCCCGCACATCGGCCCTGGCCCCGGCAGCGTGACCGCAGGCTACCGCCCGGAGGACTGGGTGCGCGTGATCCGTCATGGCGTGCATCCACTCGGCCGGCCGCTGATGATCATGCCGAGCGAGGACTACAACCGCTTCACCGACGACGACCTCGCATCGCTCGTCGCGTACATCCGCAGCCTGCCACCGACCGAAGGCGGTGCCGCGGTAATCGACCTGCCGCTGCCGGTGCGCGCGCTCTACGGCTTCGGGATGATCCAGGACGCCGCCGCGAAGATCGACCACACGCGCCCGCCGGCCGCGCCGGTGCCCGAGGGCGTGAGCGTGCAGCACGGTGCCTACGTCGCCAACATGTGCCTGGGATGCCACGGCGCCCAATTGGCGGGCGGCAAGATTCCGGGCGGCCCACCCGACTGGCCGGCCGCGTCGCGCCTCGCGCCGGGCGAGGGCACGGTGATGGCGCGCTACCCCGATGCCGAATCGATGATGCGGCTGTTCAAGACTGGCAAGCGGCCCGACGGCACGCCGGTGCAGGTGATGCCCTTCGAATCGCTGCGCGAGATCAGCGAGACCGACATGCGCGCGCTGCACCTCTATCTGCGGCAGCTGCCGCCGCCGGCGAAGGGATGAGTGCGCCGGTCAGGCGGCTTCGAGCACGTGGATGGTGCGGCTGGCCGTCCAGTCCTTCACCTTCGCGCCGTAGGCCGCCATGTGCGGCGATGCGGCGTGCGCCTGCAGCGCGGCCACGCTTTCCCAGCGCTCGATCACGACGAAGGTGTCGTCGCCGACGCTGCCGCGCGACGGCGACATGCCCGCGGCGTCGACCGTGGCTTCGTAGGCAATGCAGCCGTCTTCGGCGAGCACCGCCGGCACGTTGGCCTGGAAGGCTTCGAGCACCTGCGCGCGCAGGCCGGGCTTGGCGGTGATAAAGGCGATGACGTGAATCATGAGCGAAGGTCTCCTGTTGGGAGGGTGAATCTAACGCGCGTTCGCTCGCGGACCTGACGCCTATTTGCCAGCCCCGCCCGCATCCCCCTTCGCCAGGGCCGCCGCCATGAAGTCGACGAAGGCGCGCACCCGCGTCGACAGCTGGTGGCGCTGCGGGTACACCGCGTGGATGTCGGCCTCGGGCGTGCGGTAGCCGGGCAGCACCTGCACCAGCCGGCCGCTGCGCAGGTAACGCGCGATGTCCCATTCGGCGCGCATCACGATGCCGTGCCCGTCGAGCGCCCAGCTCACCGCGATCTCGCCGTCGTTGGTGGTGAGCGGGCCGCGCGTCTTCACGGCCTGGGTGCGCTGCGTGGCGCCGCGGCCGCTGGTGAGGCGCCACGTGCCGTACGCCTCGTCGCCCTGTCGGATGCCGATGCAGGCGTGGCGCGCGAGGTCGTTCGGCACCTTGGGCGTGCCGGCGCGCGCCAGGTAGGCCGGCGACGCGCACAGCAGCCGCCGGTTCGACGCGATGCGCCGTGCGATCACGCGCGTATCGGGCGGCACGCCGAAGCGGATGCAGACGTCGAAGGCATCGTCGGTCAGCGGCGGCGGGTTGACCGACAGCTGGAGCTGCACGTCCACCTCGGGGTAGCGGCGCGCGAAGCGCGAGATCACCGGCGCGACATGGCTGCGGCCGAAGCCCAGCGTGGCGTTCACACGCAGCAGGCCTTGCGGCTCGCCCTTGGCCTGCCCCAGCAGCTGCGCCATGTCCTCGATCTCGCCGAGGATGCGGCGCGCATGCGCCAGGTACAGCTCGCCCTCGGGCGTGAGGCCCATGCGCCGCGTGGTGCGGTTGACCAGCGTCACGCCCAGCCGGGCCTCCATGAGCGCGAGCCGCTTGCTCACCGCCGGCGTGGTCACGCCCATCTCGCGCGCTGCCGCGCTCAGGCTGCCGGCAGCGGCCAGCGTCGAGAAGAAGCCCAGTTCCGCGGGCTGGATGGAGGCGCTCATCGACTTTCCATTGTTGAACTCAGGTTAACGATGGATTCAATTTCGACGCAAATGCATCACGTGGGCCGATCCTACAGTGCGTGATCCAGACCACCGCCGCATTGAAGGAAGACACCATGAAGACGTATCGCATCGCCACCATCCCCGGAGACGGCATCGGCAAGGAAGTGAGCCCCGCCGGCCGGCAGGTGATGGACGCGCTGGCCGCAGCCGACGGCACGCTGCGCTTCGAGTTCGAGGACTTCGGCTGGGGCGGCGACTGGTTCCGCGCGCACGGCGAGATGATGCCGGCCAACGGCCTCGATGCGCTGCGCGACAAGGACGCCATCCTCTTCGGCTCGGCCGGCGATCCGCACATCCCCGACCACATCACGCTGTGGGGCCTGCGCCTGAAGATCTGCCAGGGCTTCGACCAGTACGCCAACGTGCGGCCCACGCGCATCCTGCCGGGCATCGACGGTCCGCTCAAGCGCTGCGGCCCGAAGGACCTCGACTGGGTCATCGTGCGCGAGAACTCCGAAGGCGAGTACGCCGGCGTCGGCGGCCGCGTGCACCAGGGCCATCCGATCGAGGCGGCGACCGACGTGAGCATGATGACCCGCGCCGGGGTCGAGCGGATCATGCGCTTCGCCTTCAAGCTGGCGCAGTCGCGCCCGCGCAAGCTGCTCACCGTCGTCACCAAGAGCAACGCGCAGCGTCACGCCATGGTGATGTGGGACGAGATCGCGGTGCAGATCTCGAAGGAATTTCCC
>CALRYR010000179.1:0-8032 GCA_943372425.1 Variovorax sp. YR752
CGCGTAGCCGGCGCCGAGCGCCGCCTTCAGCGCCGTGCGGCGGGTCGCGCCCTGCGAGGTGCTCTCGCCGGGGCGCAGCGAATCGAAATCGGCTTGCAGGTCGGTTCGGGAATCGTCGTGAGAAGGCATGGGCGCTCCTGTGAAATCGGCCGGGAAGGTTGCGGAAAAAGATGCGCGCCCGAACAGGCGCACGCCGCAATCTAGGCGATTCCGGCGAAACCCGGCATGCCGTGAGGGGATCAGCCCGCGTAGGCGCGGTTCGCCAACGCGCACGCCAGCACGCGCGCCGGGTCGACCAGCTTCAGCCCCTGCGTCGCCGCGCTGGCCTGCAGGCCGAGCGGCACTTCGGTGCATCCCATGACGATGGCGACGTCGCCATGGCGCCGCGACAGCGCCAGCGCCACCTCGGCGAAACAGGCCTCGGCCAGCCCCAGGTCGCCAGCCTTCACGCCGTCGTAGATGCCACGCATCACCAACGCCCGCTCGGCCGGCAACGGCAGGTGGCATTCGAGCCCGGCATCGGCCAGCGCCTGTTCGTACAGGCGAACGCGGTAGGTGCCTTCGGTGGCCATCAATGCCACCCGCGTCTCGCCCTGCGCCGCCAGGTGCGCTGCGACCTCGCGGGCCACGTGCAGCACCTCGATCTGCGGAAAGCGCTGTTGCAGCGTGGCGTGCCACGCATGCGCCGTGTTGCAGGCGATGGCAACGGCGCGGCTGCCCAGCGCGGCCAGCCGGCCCAGCGCCTGCAGCATCGGCTCGAGCGGCTGGTGCGCGCCCTCGCCGGCCCGCTCCAGCGCGCCGGTGCGATCCGGCACCGGCACCTGCGCGAGCCAATGCTCGGGAAAGGCCTGGTCGCGCACCGGCTCGCCCGCGGCGCGCATGTGCTGCGCGCACGCGTCGACGAAGAGCCGCACGAAGTCGGCGCCCGCCGCAGGGCCCATGCCGCCCAGGATGCCCACCACCTGCGTCATGCGTGCTCTCAGGTCGCCGGCTTGTCCGACGGGCTCTTGATGTTGTCCTTGAGCTCCTGGCTCATCGGCAGACCGATCGGCAGGTTCTTCGGCGGAATCGGGCCGACAAACCACTTGGTGTAGAGCTTCTCGAACTCGCCCGACTTCATCATCCCGGTGATCACGCCGTCGACCAGCGCCTTGAACTGCGGATCGTCCTTGGGCAGCATGCAGGCATAGGGCTCGACCTGCAGCGAGTCGCCCACCACTTCGAGGTCGGCCGGGTTCTTGGAGTTGGAGCGCAGGCCGAACAGCAGGATGTCGTCCATCGCGAAGGCCGCAGCGCGATCGCTCTCGACCAGCAGCAGCGCGTCGGCATGGTCCTTGGCCGAGAGGATGTCGATGTCGAGCTTTTTTTCCTCGTTGTACTTGCGCACCACCAGCATGTTGGTCGTGCCGGTGGTGATGGCCACCTGCTTGCCCTTGAGGTCGGCGTAGTTCTTGATGCCCGAGGCCTTCTTCACCAGCAGACGGGTGCCGGTGTAGAAATGGTTGATGGCGAAGGCCACGTCCTTGGCGCGCGCCGTGTTGTTGGTGGTGGAGCCGCACTCGACGTCGATGGTGCCGTTCGACAGCAGCGGGATTCGGTTCTGCGAGGTCACCGACATCCACGCCACTTCCAGGTTCGGCTTGTTCAGCTTCTTCTTCACTTCCGCCACGATGGCGTTCGACAGTTCGACCGAGAAGCCGATGGGCTTGCCCGGGCCCTCGAGGTAGCTGAAGGGCACGGACGATTCGCGGTACGCCATCGTGATCTTGTTCGATGCGGCGACCTTGGCCAGCGTGTCGGCGGCCTGTGCGCCGGTGGCGGTCAGCAATACGGCGGCCATCAGTACGGAGAGTTTCATGCGAGCCCTTTCGGCAGAAGGTGACAGGGGAATGACGAAGCGGCCAGTGTAAAAACTTGTTCGCCAAACGGCATCATTCCTTTTGCGCGAAGGGTCATGTTCAAAAGTTATGTGTGGCGCGGGTCATGTCCTGCGGCTATGGGGTACCGCGGTTTTGGCATTTCCCGAGCCCGGGGTGGCGATCTAGAGTCGCGGCATTTCAGCATTGACAGAAGGCGTTTCATGCATGTGTGTGTGCTCGGGGCCGGCATCGTGGGCCTTGCGACGGCCTGGCATCTCCAACGGCAAGGGCACAGCGTGACCGTGGTCGACAAGGCCACGCCCGGTGCCGGCGCGAGCGGCGGCAACGGCGCACAGCTGAGCTATTCGTACGTGCAGCCGCTGGCCGACGCGTCCATCTGGCGGCAGCTGCCCAAGCTGCTGCTGGCGGGCGACTCGCCGCTCAAGCTGCGACCGCAGCTCGACCCGCTCCAGTGGCGCTGGGGCATCGAGTTCCTCGCGGCCTGCAATCCGCAGACGTCGCGCGAGAGCACGGCGGCGCTGCTCGCGCTCGCGGCGTCGAGCCGGGTCGCGTTCGAGGCGATGCGCGCCGACATCGCACCGGACTGCGATTTCTCCGCCACCGGCAAGCTGGTGCTCTACCAGCACGCCGAAGGCGTCGAGGCCGCGCGCCGACAGGTCGACCTGCAACGCGCGCTGGGCAGCGTGCAGCAAGTGGTGAGCGCCGACGAATGCATCGCGCTCGAGCCGGCGCTGGCCGGCTACCGCGAACGCATCGCCGGCGCGGTGCACACGCCCAGCGAATGCGCGGCGGATTGCCTCAAGGTCTGCCGCGAGCTGGAACGCGCATTGCGCGCGCGCGGCGTGCGCTTCCTGCTCGGCACCGAGGTGCGTGGCTTCGACGAACGCCAGGGCCGCGTGGCCGCGCTGCGCACCGATGGCGAGCCGGTGGAGGCCGATGCCTTCGTCGTCGCACTGGGCACCGCGTCGCATGCCATCGGCCGCAAGCTGGGCACGGCGGTGCCGGTCTACCCGCTCAAGGGCTACAGCATCACGCTCGACGTCGACGAGACGCCCGGCGCGGCGCCGCGCGTGAGCGTGACCGACAGCGCGCGCAAGGTGGTGTTCGCGCGCATCGGCGATCGCCTGCGCGTGGCCGGCATGGCGGAGCTGGTCGGCCACGACGGGGGCATCCCGCCGGGCCGCATCGAGACGCTGGTCGAGGCGACGCGCGCGGTCTTCCCGCAGCTCGACCGCTACGACGAACTGCGCCCGTGGACCGGCATGCGACCGGCCACGCCCACCGGCCTGCCGATCATCGGCCAGCGCCCCGGCACCGCGCGCAACGTGATCTTCAACACCGGCCACGGCGCGCTCGGCTTCACACTGGCCTTCGGGTCGGCCGAGCGCGTCGAGCACGCCCTGAATGCCTTGAACACGTTCGCGGCCTGAGCCTTCAGCGCCGTGCCTGCGCCGCAGGTGCGAAGTCGGCCGAGCGCGCAACCGCGCGCCTGATCTCCTGCATCAACGCACGCGCGCCCGGCGACGGCAGTGCGCCCAGTCGCTGCGTGAGCCCGATGCGACGACGAACGCGGCCGAGCGGAACATCCAGCGTGACCAGGCGGCCGTCGCGCAGCTCGCTGCGCAGTCGATGGGGCGAGACGGCGGTGAGCATGTCGCTCTCGCGCAGCAGCCCACACAGCACGGCCGGGTCCGCGGCCTCGACCACCGGCACCGGCGGCGCTCGGCCCCCGTCGAGGAAGAAGCGCTCGAGCATCTCGCGCGACGAGACGCCGCGCCGCGGCAACGCCCAGGTCGCCTCGCGCAACGCCTCGACGTCGACGGCCGGCACGCCGGCGAGCGGATGCCCGGCGCGGGCGATGACCGCGATGTGGTCGTCGAACAGCGGCCGCTGCTCGAGATGGACCGCCTCGTCTTCACTGCCCAGCACGCCCAGGGTGAAGTCGATGTCGCCGTTGCGCAGCGGGGCCGCCAGTGCATCGCACGGGCGCTCGATCACGACGACATGCAGCTGCGGATGCCGCGCCAGCAGCGACGCAATGGCGGCCGGCAGGATCTCGAGACGCCCGAGCGTCGGCGCGCCGACGTGCACGCTGCCCTGAAGCACGCCCTCGCCGGCCGCAAGGTCGGGCACGGTGTGCCGCAACTCGGCGAGCACCCGCTTGAAGTGAAAAGCCACGAGGTCGCCCGCCACCGTCGGCACCAGCCCGCCCGACCTGCGTTCGAAGAGCGCCACGCCCAGGCCGCGCTCCAGGTCCTTGAGGGCCACGCTGATGGCCGGCTGCGTGATGCCGAAGTCGCGCGCCACCGACGGCATGTTCCGTGTCTCCGAGAGGCTCGCAATGACCGCCAGGCGGCGTCCGTTGAGGATGGACATGAAGACCGGCTTCGGGTCCGCCGCGCTGGCAAGGCCGCCGCGCGCGACCAGTTGCACGCGCAACTCATCGAACTCGCGCTCGATGCGCTGCACCCGGAGCAGCACCAGCTCGCCCTGGGCATTGAGCGCGACACCGCGTGAGCTGCGGCTGAACAACGAACGGCCGAGCGTGGCCTCCAGTTGCAGCACCGAACGGGTCACGGCGGAGGGCACGCGGAGCAGGCCGTCCGCCGCGCGCGCGATGCTGCCAGCGGCGGCTACGGCGGAAAAGGCATGCAGGTGGCGCAGGTGGACCGCCAGCGTCACGCCGTCCCAGCGGTCGATCACTCGGTATGGCGCGGCGGATTCGTTCACAGGCGTGACTCTCCTCCCAAGTCCGCCTTTCCACCTCCCCGGACAAACCCGGTTTCGAAGGCGGCGACAGTGCCTCAGTGCACGTGGCCGGCCGGCGCGGCAGCGCCCTCCGGTGCACCGACGGGCACCTGCACGGCGAGCGTGCTCGCCGCGCCCTTGGCGTCTTCGAAGCGCAGCGTCAGCGGCACGGTGGCGCCCTTGGCCAGCGGCTGCTTCAGGTCCATCAGCATCACGTGGTAGCCGCTGGGCTTGAGCTCGACGGTCTGGCGCACCGGCAGCACGAGACCGCCCTTCACTTCGCGCATGCGCATGGTGTCGCCTTCCATCTTCATCTCGTGCACCTCGGCGACGCCCGCAGCCGGCGTCGACACGCCGACCAGCCGTGCGCCCGAGGGCGCGCTGAGCTTCATGAAGGCGCCGGTGCCGCTTTGCCCGGGGACGGTGGGACGCACCCAGGCGTCGCGCACGTCGACCGCGGCGACGCCGGGCGCGAGCACGTCGAGCCGCGCCGCGGGGAAGGCCGGCTTGTCGGCGCCGGTGCCGGGCAGCTGCGCCCAGTCGGCGCTGCCTTTGTCGCAGGTCTGCAGCACCTTGAAGTACAGCGGGCCGGGCTGGTCGGTGAGCTTGCCGCGCACGATGAATTCGGCGCGTTCGGCGCCCGGCAGCGCGGTCGCGGGCGACTCGGCCTTCCACGCCACTTCGCGCGGGTTGCTGGCCAGCGTCCAGCCCTTGCGGGCCTGCGCCTCGCTCAGGCGGAAGCCTTCCGGCAGCTGCACCGTGATGCCGGTGGTGGCCTGTGCGTCCTTGCAGGCATGGCCGACGCGGAAGGCCGCCTCGTAGTCGCTGCCGGCCGTGGCGCCGCCGGGCGGCAGGGTGACGTGGGCGCTGGCGGCGGTGCTGGCGAACAGCGCGACGATGGCGAGGCGCGGGAGGTGGTGCGTACGGTGGGTCATTGGGGCTCCTTGGAGGTGATCGGGGTTCAAAGGTCGAAGCGCAGCTCGGCCGTGTAGGTGCGCTGCGGATAGGGGTGGAAGTTCCAGTACTGCGCGTTGTTGGCGTTGTCGATGCCGAAGGCGGCCGACCACTGCTTGTCGATCTGGTAGCGCACGCGCAGGTCGACGGTGAAGTACTTGCTCGCGCCGAAATAGGCGTCGCCGTTCACGTCGCTGTTGTCGAGGTTCGAGTACTGCCGCCCGCTGTAGCGCGCCGCCACGGTGAAGGCCCATTGCGCGTCGGGCTTGTAGGTGGCGTAGACGGTGGAGCGCCAGCGCGGCACGCGCGGCTGCCACTTGCCGACGCTGGCCGGGAAGGCGGCGTTGGCGACCGTCTTCGAGTCCGCGTAGGTCAGGCTGCCGCCCAGGTCGACGCCACGCAGCCCCAAGCTCTGAGCGACGTTCTGGCCGGTGTACGCCAGCTCCACGCCGTTGGTGCGCACCTTGTCGACGTTCTGCACGCGCGACACGGTGGAGTTGGGGATGAGCTGGCTGAACAGCGCGTCCTTCGTGGTCTCGTGGAACAGCGTGGCGCGCGCCAGGCCGCTGCCCAGGTCCTGCTCCAGCGACAGCTCGCCGGTCCAAGACTTTTCCGGCTTCAGCGTCGGGTCGTTGATGAACGACAGCGCGCCGCCCGAAGTCGCGCCGTACAGCTCGCCGACCGTCGGGTAGCGCACCGATCGGCCGACCGAGCCCTTCAGCACCGTGGCGCTGGCGAGCTGGTACGCCAGCGCGGCCTTCGGCGAGAAGTCGGATTCGCTGCGGTCGGCGTAGCGCAGCGTGCTGCTCGCCGTCGACGTGATGCCGTCGCTGGCGCGCCAGTCCTCGTAGCGCAGGCCGAGCACCGCTTTCCACTTGGGCGCGAAGGCCCAGGCGTCCTGCAGCCACAGGTTGGCAGTCTCGGTGCGGCCGCCCACGTTGCTCACCAGGCTCGTCGCCGATCCGTCGAGCCAGGTGCCCGTCACGTTCGACTTCAGGATGCCGAGCTTGTACGCGTCGCGGCCGATGCCGAAGTCGACGATGTGCGCGCCACCCACGCCCTGCGGCCGCCAGGTGCCCTTGGCGGCGAGCGTGTTCCAGCCGGTGCCGTCCTGGTCCTGCAGCGTGCCGGCGCCGCCGGTCGCGGCCTGCGGCAGCGCGGTGGTGGCGGCGCGCTGCTGGTCCTTGGCGTAGTCGTAGAGGCTCGCGGCCACCTCCCAGTCCCACTCGCCTTTCGTGTGGCTCTTGACCGACAGGCCGTGCATGACATGTGTCTGCGCGTCGTTGGTCAGCGGGAAGGCCGTGGACGCGAGGTTGTAGCTGCGGCCGTCGATGTTGACCAGGCCGCTGTAGACCGATGCGCCCGCCGCGTTCTTCAGGTAGCTCTCCGAGCGCCCTTCCGAGGTGTTCTGCCACACGCCGAGCGTGTAGGTCGCACGCACGGTCGGCGTGAGGTCGTAGGCCAGCTTGAGCTTCGCGTGGTCCTGCACCGTGTGGTACTGCGTGCCGGTGCCGAGGATGTACCAGGGCGTGTTGGTGGTGTTCAGGCCACGCACCGCGCCCGTCACCGGCACGCCGGCCGAGCCGGGCGTGCCCGAGGCCACAGTCGCCGTCGCGAAGGTCAGCGGCTGGCCGCGGCTGTCGGTGCGGTTCAGGTCGATCCACCACGACCAGTCGCCGCTCTTGCTGCCGAGCGACGCGCTGGTCTGCCAGCTGTTGAACGTGCGGTTGGTGCTGTACAGGTCGTTGGGCTGCGACGAATAGCCGGCTTTCACGTGGGCTTCCAGCTGCGTAGGCATGCGCGTGACGAAGTCGACCACGGCGCCGGCCGAGTTGCCCGGGTAGGCCGCGGAGAACGGCCCGTACATCACGTCGACCCGCTCGATCTCTTCCGGCGTGACCAGCCCCCAGCGCGGCGCGAAGTTGCTGCCGTTGGCGATGCCGTTGCCCAGGTAGTTCGACAGCAGGATGCCGTCGGCATACACCGCCGAGCGCGCGCTGTTGCCGGTGCCCGAGGCGCGCGTCGACAGGATGGCGTGGTTGTAGTCGCCGATGTAGCGCTTGCGCACCAGCAGGCTGGGCAAGTACTTCAGCGCGTCCTCGCTGTCGGTGGCGTTGATGCGCGTCTCGATTTCCTCGCGCGTCACGCCCTCGATGGTGGTGGGAATCTGGGTGGGCAGCGAGGTCGGCTGCCCGCCCGTGACGGTGACCACGCCGAGCGAGCGGCTGCGCGCGGGCGCGCCATCGGCATCGGTCGCCGGTTCGGTGGATGTGGACGGCTGCGCCAGCGCCAGCCAGGGGAATGCGGCGCCGAGCGCCAGCGAAAGAACACGTTTCTTCAAGAAGACTCTCCTCGGCACGCGCGGTGCCGCCTCGATGCGAAAGATGCGCGCCAACGCCCGTCGTGCGGGGTTGCGCTACACCGTCGAAAGCAGGGTCAGAGGAGAGAAG
>CALRYR010000180.1:0-8029 GCA_943372425.1 Variovorax sp. YR752
AGCAGGCGACCGGCGTCGACACCAAGGTCGTGGCCGTGGGCACCGGCCAGGCCATCGACATGGCCCGGCGCGGCGATGCCGACGTGCTCTTCGTGCACGACACCGCGGCCGAGGAGAAGTTCGTCGCCGAAGGCTTCGCGGCCCAGCGGCTGCCCGTCATGTACAACGACTTCGTGCTGATCGGGCCGAAGAACGATCCGGTCGGCGTGAAGGGCAACGACATCGTCGCGGCGCTCAAGAAGATCGCCGGCGCCAACGCACCCTTCGTCTCGCGCGGCGACAAGAGCGGCACCGACGCCGCCGAGCGCCGCCTCTGGACGCAGACCGGCGTGGCCGACGCGGGCCAGCCGGTGCCCAACGACAAGAAGGGCAGCGGCTACAAGGAATGCGGCTGCGGCATGGGCCCGGCGCTGAACATCGCGGCGTCGAGCGGCAGCTACGTGCTGGCCGACCGCGGCACCTGGCTGAGCTTCAAGAACCGGGCCGACCTGGCGGTGGTGGTCGAGGGCGACAAGCGGCTCTTCAACCAGTACGGCGTGATGGTGGTGAGCCCGACCAAATTCCCCAACCTCAACAGCACGGACGCGCAGAAGTTCGTCGACTGGGTGACGTCGCCGGCCGGGCAGTCGACCATCGCGAGCTACAAGATCGGCGGCGAGCAGCTGTTCTTCCCGAACGCCAAGTGATGCAACGGGCGGCGGACGCGATCACCGTGTTCGCCGCCGGCAGCCTGCGCGCGGCGTTCACGCAGGCGGCGCAGGCTTTCGAGGCCGAAGCGCCCGGCCTTCGCATCGACTTCGTCTTCGGCGCCTCCGGCCTGCTGCGCGAGCGCATCGCCGGCGGCGAGCGGGCCGATCTCTTCGCGTCGGCCAACCTCGCGCATCCGCAGGCCTTGAGCGACGCGCACGGGTACGGGCCGACCCGCGTCTTCGCCCGCAATGCGCTCTGCGCGCTGGTGCGGCCGGGGCTGGCCGTGACGCCCGAGACGCTGGTGCAGGCCATGCTCGACCCGGCCGTGCGCCTCGGCACCTCGACGCCCGGGTCCGACCCATCGGGCGATTACGCCGTCGAGTGCTTCCAGCGGTTCGAGCAGTGCGGTGCCGCACCGGCCGGCGCGCTGTCGGCCAAGGCCCTGCGCCTCACCGGCGCGCCCGGCGTGCCCAAGCCGGCAGGCGAGGGCAACGTCTATGGGCGTCTGGTGGCCAGCGGCGCGGCCGACATCTTCATCACGTACCGCACCAATGCCGTGATCGCGATGGCCGAGCGGCCGGGCCTGCGCCAGGTCGAGATCGATCCGAAGTGCAATGTCGGCGCCGCCTATGGCCTGGCGGTATGCGGCGATGCGCCGTCCGCCGCACAGCGCTTCGCGGATGCGCTGTGCGATGGCGCCGGGCAGGCGGCGCTGCGCCATGCCGGCTTCCTGCCACCCTGAACGCGCTGCGTCGACAATTGCTCGATGCAGATCCAAGACAAGCCACCCGTCGACAGCCCCTTCGAATGGATCGGCGGCGAGCCCGCCGTGCAGGCGCTGGTCGACCGCTTCTATGACCTGATGGACCTCGAGCCGGCGTACGCACGCCTGCGCGCGGTGCACGGCAGCACGCTCGACAACGCGCGCCAGCGCCTCTTCTGGTTCCTCTGCGGCTGGCTTGGCGGCCCGCAGCACTACACCGACCGCTTCGGCCACCCGATGCTGCGCGCGCGCCATCTGCCGCAAAGCATCGGCGGCCACACCATCGGCATCGCCGAGCGTGACCAGTGGCTGGCCTGCATGGACCAGGCGATGGGCGAGACCGGTGTCGACGAGGCGCTGCGTGCGCGGCTGCGCGACTCGTTCTTCAAGACGGCGGATTGGATGCGGCACTGATCACCCGCGAGCCTGGCGGTACGAAGGCCGATTGCAGCGTCCTGTAGGAAAACGACCTGCGATTGTTTCAATTTCGTGAATAGCATGGTTCGTTTCAGCAAGGGTTTTCACCTAGGTCCCGGCGCACAATTCATCCAACAGAGCAGCGAACACAACAAGTTGAAGACGCTGTTCTGGGTGAGCTAGGCACCGAGCGGTGGCCGCCCCGAAGGCGGTGCCCCCGATACCGGTTCGAAAATCATCCAACCTCTTGAAAGAAACGAAATGAAGACCTCGAAGATCATCGCAGCAGCAACCCTGTCCCTCCTGGCCGCAATGGGCGCCCAAGCCGAAACGTACGACGGCGTGCTGACCGTGAATTCGGTCGCCAGCCGCGCCGAAGTCGCTGCCCAAGCCCGCGCCACGGCCCGTGCCGGTGACGTGTTCTCGGAAGCTGCGTTCTCTGGCGTGACCCCCGCGCTGACGGCCAGCGTCGACCGCGCCACCGTGCAAAACCAGGCTGTGGAAATCGCACGCCAAGGCAATGTCTACGGTGAAGTCGCTTCGGCTGGCGTGCTGTCGACCCGTGGTGGCTACGTCGACCGCGGCGCCGTGCGCGCCGAAGCCCGCGAAGCTGCTCGCAACGCTGCGCTGTAATCGCCACGCCGGCTTGCCGGCGTCAGGACAAAAGCCCGCCACCGGAAGGTTGCGGGCTTTTTCTTTGGGCACGCGGTCCGCGTGGCTCAGCGCTTGACCGGCGCCAGCAGCACGACCAGTGCACCGGCCCCGCCTTCGGCCGGCTTCGCCTGCACGAAGGCCAGCACCTCGTTCTTCTGGATCAGCCAGCGCTGCGTCTTGGTCTTGAGCACAGGCTGCTTGCCGGGGGACCCGAGGCCCTTGCCGTGCACCACGCGCACGCAGCGCACACCCTGCTTGTGCGCGCTGCGGATGAAGGCGCTCAGGGCCTCGCGCGCCTCGTCGCTGCGCAGGCCGTGCAGGTCGACCTGCTTCTGGATCGTCCATTCGCCCGCGCGCAGCTTGCGCGTCACGTCGGTGCCGATGCCGGGGCGACGAAAGCTCATGGCGTCGTCGACGTCGAGCAGGGTGGTCACGTCGAACTCGTCGGACAGCGATTCGCGCAGCACGCGCTGCTCGTCGAGCTGATGCTGCACCGGGATCGGTGCCGGCGGCTCGGGCGCCAGCGCCACCACGGCATTGCGTCGGGGCAGCGGCTGAGTGGCGCCGATGGCTCGGGCGAAGAGGTTCTGCTCGGCCTGCCGCTTCTTCTCGGCCGCCGCGCGCTCGGCGGCAGCCGCCGCCTCGCGGGCGCGCTGCTCGGTCAGAGTGCGCTGGACGGAGCCGAGGTCGGCGAGGCTCTTGAGCGTGTCGGAGCGGCGTGGCATGGGCTCAGCATAGCAAGGCAAGTCAGACCAGGCCGCGTTCCGCCATCGAGAGCGTCTGGCCGCGCGCCACGACAATGTGGTCAAGCACCCGCACGTCGACCAGCGCGAGCGCGGCCTTGAGCGATTGCGTGAGCATTTCGTCGGCGCGCGAGGGCTCGACGCCGCCGCTCGGGTGGTTGTGCGCGAGGATCACCGCGGCGGCGTGGTGGTGCAGGGCGCGAACCACGACTTCGCGCGGGTACACGCTGGTCTGACTGAGCGTGCCGCGAAACAGCTCCTCCATCGCAATAAGCCGGTGCTGCGCATCGAGGAAGAGCGCCGCGAACACCTCGTGGGGTCGGGACGCGATGTGCAGCTGCAGGTAGTGGCTCACCGCGGTCGGCGAATCGAACACGGTGCGCTCGCGCAGCCGCTCGGCCATGGCACGCCGCGCCAGCTCCAGCACCGCCGTCAACTCGGCCCGCTTGGCCGGCCCGCCGAGGCCCTTGACCTGACGCAGGTCGTCGACGCCGGTCTGCAGCAGGCCGGCGATACCGCCGAAGGTGTCGAGCAGTTCCTGCGCCAGCTGCAGCACGTTCTTGCCGGCCATGCCGGTGCGCAGCAGCAGCGCGAGCAGTTCGGCGTCGCCCAATGCGCTGGCCCCGCGGGCGAGCAGCTTCTCGCGCGGTCTCGCTTCTGCCGGCAGATCCTTGAAAGACATCGCGCCGCAGGGGCTTGTGCCCCACTCCCTAAAATGACGGATTCAGTGTACCGGGGCCTTCGCGGCCAATCCCACCTTGTCCTCGCCCACCACCCACGCCGTCGTCACCGCCGGTTCTTTTCTCACGCTTCACTACCGGCTGGCCGGGCCTGCGGGCGACATCATCAACACCTTCGCCGACAAGCCGGCCACGCTGTCGCTGGGCACGGGCGAGCTGTCGCCGGCCATGGAGCAGAAGCTGATGGGCCTGGAAGAGGGCACGCACACCACCTTCGAGCTGCCTGCCGGCGAAGCCTTCGGCGACCGCAACCCCGAGATGCAGCAGTGGGTTGCGCGCAGCCTGCTGGCCAAGATGGGCGACCCCGACGAGCGCTACGCCGTCGGCGACGTGGTGGAGTTCCCCACGCCCGACGGCATGGGCAGCTACGCCGGTGCCGTGGTCGCGTCGAGCGACACCGCGGTGCAGTTCGACTTCAACCACCCGCTGGCCGGCCAGCCCGTCACTTTCGAAGTGCGGCTGATCGGCGTGCTGTGAGCGGCCCGATGGAAAAGGAAATCCTCCTCGCCGAGCCGCGCGGCTTCTGCGCGGGCGTGGACCGCGCCATCGAGATCGTCGAGCGCGCCCTCGCCAAGTTCGGCGCGCCGATCTACGTGCGCCACGAGATCGTGCACAACACCTACGTGGTGAACGAGCTCAAGGCCAAGGGCGCGATCTTCATCGAGGACCTGGCCGACGTGCCGCCGGGCTCGACGCTCGTGTTCAGCGCGCACGGCGTGAGCAAGGCGGTCGAGGCCGAGGCGCAGGCGCGCGGCTTCGACGTGTTCGACGCCACCTGTCCGCTGGTGACCAAGGTGCACGTGGAGGTCGCCAAGCTCGCGAAAGAGGGCTACGAATTCATCATGATCGGCCACAAGGGCCACCCTGAGGTCGAGGGCACGATGGGCCAGCTGTCGAGCGGCATCCACCTGGTGGAAGACGTGGCGGACGTGGCCACCGTGCAGCCCGGCCAGACCGACAAGCTCGCGGTCGTGACGCAGACCACGCTGTCGGTCGACGATGCCGCCGAGATCGCCGCTGCCGTGCGCGCGCGCTTTCCGAAGGTGCGCGAGCCCAAGCAGCAGGACATCTGCTACGCCACGCAGAACCGCCAGGACGCGGTGAAGATCATGAGCCCGCAGGTCGACATCCTGATCGTGGTCGGCAGCCCGACCAGTTCCAACAGCAACCGCCTGCGCGAACTCGCCCAGCGGCTGGGCACCGAAAGCTACATGGTCGATTCGGCCGACGAACTGAAGCCCGAGTGGTTCGAGGGCAAGACGCGCGTCGGCCTCACCGCCGGCGCGTCGGCCCCGGAAGTGCTGGTGCGCGAGGTGATCGACCGCGTGAAGGCGCTGGGCGCGGTGTCGGTCCGCAAGATGGACGGCATCGAGGAAACGCTGAAGTTCCCGCTGCCCAAGGGACTGAAGCTCGACCACATTCCCGCACCCGGACACATCTCTTGAACACGAACGACATCGACTGGCGCGCCGACATCGAGCGCGCCGCCCAACGCCTGGCCGCGCACCGCGGCGCCTACCTGCGCGAGACGCCGCTGTGGAAGCTCTCGCCCGAGACCTTCGGCCTGTCGACGGCGGACGGCGTCGAGGTCTGGCTCAAGCTGGAGCACCTGCAGATTGCTGGCAGTTTCAAGGCCCGCGGGATGATGAACCGCCTGCTCGCCAACGACATTCCCGCCGCCGGCGTGGTGGTCGCGTCAGGCGGCAACGCCGGCATCGCCACTGCGGCCGCGGCGCGCGCGCTGGGCGTGCGCTGCGAGGTCTTCCTGCCTGGCGTGTCGCCCGAGGCCAAGCGGGCGCGGCTGCGTGCGTTGGGCGCCGAGGTCACGGTGGTGGGGGACGCGTACGCCGATGCGCTCGCCGCCTGCCTGGCACGCCAACGCGAAAGCGGCGCGCTGCTGACGCATGCCTACGATCAGCCCGAAGTGGTGGCCGGTGCCGGTACGCTCGGCCGCGAGATCGAGGTGCAGGGCGGCCTGCCGGATGCTGTGCTGGTGAGCGTGGGCGGTGGCGGCCTCATCGGCGGCCTGGCCGCCTGGTTCGGCCAGCGCAGCCGCGTGGTCGCGCTCGAACCCGAGCGTGCGCCGACGCTGTTCCGCGCCCGTGCGGCCGGTGAGCCCGTCGATGTCGAGGTCGGCGGCGTGGCGGCCGATTCGCTGGGCGCCAAGCGCATCGGCGAGCACGCCTGGGCCATCACGCAGCGCGAGGTGCGCGACGCGCTGCTGCTGTCCGACGACGCGATTCGTACTGCGCAGCTCTGGCTCTGGAAGGAGATGAAACTGGCCGTCGAGCCGGCGGCGGCGCTGCCACTGGCGGCGTTGCAGACCGGCGCCTACGTGCCGCGTGCGGGCGAGAAGGTCTGCCTGATCGTCTGCGGCGCGAACGTCGACCCGGCCACGCTGGCCTGAGCGCCAGGTGGGTTCGCGGCGCCCACCTAAAATCGCCGGATGCTCGATATCACCATGCTGCGCAAGGACCTGGCTTCGGCCGTGGCCCGCCTCGAAACGCGCAAGAAGAACCAGCCCTACCTCAACGTCCACGTCTTCACCGCGCTGGAGGCCGAGCGCAAGACGCTGCAGATCCGCACCGAGGAACTGCAGGCCCGGCGCAACACGCTCAACAAGCAGATCGGGCCGCTGAAGGCCAAGGGCGAACCCATCGATGCGCTGATGACCGAGGTCAACGCGCTCAAGGCCGAACAGGAGTCGCAGTCTGCGCGGCTCGAGGCCATCCAGCCCGAACTGCAGGCCTTGCTGTTGGCCGTGCCCAACCTGCCGCATGAGAGCGTGCCGGTCGGCGAGGACGAGCACGGCAATGTCGAAGTGCGCCGCTGGGCGCCGCAAGGCGGTGTCGGTGCCGACGCCACGCCGCTGGCCTTCACGCCCAAGGACCACGTCGACCTCGGCGCACCGCTGGGCCTGGATTTCGAGATGGGCGCCAAGCTCGCCGGCTCGCGCTTCAGCGTGCTGAAGGGCCCGATCGCCCGGCTGCACCGCGCGCTGGCGCAGTTCATGATCGACACGCAGACCGAGCGCCACGGTTACACCGAGTGCTACGTGCCCTACATCGTCAATGCCGATTCGATGCGTGGCACCGGCCAGCTGCCGAAGTTCGAGGGCGACCTGTTCGCTGCGAAGAAGGGCGGCCAGGACGGCGAGCCGGTGCCCGACAACCAGGCGCTGTACCTCATCCCCACCAGCGAGGTGCCGTTGACCAACTTCGTGCGCGACGAGGTGGTGGCCGAATCGCAACTGCCGATGAAGCTCACCGCGCATTCGCCTTGCTTCCGCTCCGAAGCCGGCAGCGCCGGGCGCGACACGCGCGGCATGATCCGCCAGCACCAGTTCGACAAGGTCGAGATGGTGCAGATCACGCACCCTGAGAAGAGCTACGAGGCGCTGGAAGCCATGACGACGCACGCCGAGGCGGTGCTCCAGGCGCTCGAGCTGCCGTACCGCGTGGTGCTGCTGTGCACTGGCGACATGGGCTTCGGCTCGAGCAAGACCTACGACCTGGAAGTGTGGCTGCCCGCGCAGGACACCTACCGCGAGATCAGCTCGGTGTCGAATTGCGAGGCTTTCCAGGCGCGCCGGCTGCAGGCCCGCTTCAAGAACGCGCAGGGTAAGAACGAACTGGTGCACACCCTCAACGGTTCCGGCCTGGCCGTGGGCCGGGCCCTTGTCGCCGTACTGGAAAACCACCAGAACGAAGACGGTTCCGTGCGTGTTCCGGTGGCGCTACGCCCGTACCTGGGCGGCCTCGAGACGTTGCGCGGCTGAGACGTTTCGCGCCCGAGCCACCAAATTCTGCTGCTAGAATCGAAGGCTCGACAGACACCGGAGAGGTGGCAGAGTGGTCGAATGTACCTGACTCGAAATCAGGCGTACGGAAACGTACCGAGGGTTCGAATCCCTCCCTCTCCTCCAGAAATGGATTCTCGACGGGCCGCAACCGGCCACGTACGAGCGCTAAAGCCCCGCCAGACGGGGCTTTTTTGTGCGCGGTCGGCCATGCTGCCACAGG
>CALRYR010000181.1:0-7998 GCA_943372425.1 Variovorax sp. YR752
CCGCTGGTGTTCACCCCCACGCCTGCACCGACCGGCCCCCAGCCGGTGCCCAGCCCCAGGCTCGGACCGCCCGAGCCGACGCCCACCCCGAGCGACAGCCCCGGAAACAGCGGGATGCCGATGCCCACGCCGACGCCGGTGCCACCGGAGGCGCAGCCCGCCAGGGCCAGCGCGGCAGCAAGGATGCCGCCCCGCGAAGCGGCGGCGAGAGGGATGGAAAGGCGGTGGTTCTTCGTCATGGTGTCGGTCGCTCCCTGGTGATGTGCCATCGAAGCGGCCGACCGGCCGCTTCGTTCAGACCAGCAGCGCGTTCACGCGCCGCACGTAGGCGGCCGGATCTTCCGGCAGGCCGCCTTCGGCGAGCAAGGCCTGGTCGAACAGGATGTTCGCCAGGTCCTCGAAATGTGCCGAACCTTCCAGCTTTTTCACCAGCGGGTGTTCGGCATTGACCTCGAGCACCGGCTTGAGTTCCGGTGCCGGCTGGCCGGCCTGCTTGAGCATGCGTGCGAGCTGCGTGCTCATGCCGCCGTCCTGCACCACCAGGCAGGCGGGCGAGTCGACCAGGCGGGTGGTCACGCGCACGTCCTCGGCCTTGTCCTTGAGGGCCTCCTTGAGCCGCTCGAGCACCGGCTTGAAGGTCTCGGCGGCTTCTTCCGCGGCCTTCTTCTCGGCCTCGTCCTGCAGCGTGCCCAGGTCGACCGCACCCTTGGCCACGCTCTGCAGCGGCGTGCCGTCGAAGTCCTGCAGGTAGTTCAGCGCCCATTCGTCGACGCGGTCGGTCATCAGCAGCACCTCGATGCCCTTCTTCTTGAAGAGTTCGAGCTGCGGGCTGTTCTTGGCGGCGGCCAGTGAGTCGGCGGTGATGTAGTAGATGGCCTCCTGGCCTTCCTTCATGCGGGCCTTGTAGTCGGCGAAGCCCACGCTCGCGGTGTCGGTGGTGGTCGACGCGAAGCGCAGCAGTTTCGCGATGCGCTCACGGTTGCCGAAGTCCTCGCCCAGGCCTTCCTTGAGCACAGCGCCGAATTCGGCGTAGAACCTGGCGTACTTGCCGGCGTCCTCGTCGCCCGCGAACTCGGCGGCGGCTTCGGCGGCCGGCACGGCGTCGTTCTTGTCGACCACGTCGGTGACCTCGGTCGGCTCGGGCGCCGGTACCGATTCGCCGGAGCCCACGTCGACCTTGCCGGCCGCGCTGTCGGCCGCAGCCTTCTGCTTCTTGGCCAGGTCTTCGAGCATCGACAGCACGCGCTTGGTGCTGCCCTCGCGGATCGCCTTCACGTCACGGCTTTCCTGCAGCAGCTCGCGGCTCACGTTGAGCGGCAGGTCGGCCGAGTCGATCACGCCCTTGACGAAGCGCAGGTAGCCGGGCATCAACGCCTCGGCATCGTCCATGATGAAGACGCGCTTGACGTAGAGCTTCACGCCCGCGGTCTTGTCGCGGTTCCACAGGTCCATCGGCGCCTTGGCCGGGATGTAGAGCAACTGCGTGTACTCGGTGCTGCCCTCGACGCGGTTGTGGCTCCACGCGAGCGGGTCTTCGTAGTCGTGGCTGATGGTCTTGTAGAACTCGGCGTATTGCTCGCCGGTGATGTCCTTCTTGGGCCGCGTCCACAGCGCGCTGGCCTTGTTCACCGGCTCCCATTCGCCGGTCTTGACCATGTCGCCGGGCTGGTCGTTCTCGCCTTCCTTCCACTCCTCCTTCTCCATGAGGATCGGCAGCGAGATGTGGTCGGAGTATTTGCCGATGACCTGCTTGAGCTTCCAGGCGTTGAGGTATTCCTCGGCATCGTCCCGCAGGTGCAGCGTGACGCTGGTGCCGCGCTGCGCGCGCTCGATGTCGTCGACCTCGAAGTCGCCCGCACCACCGCTGGCCCAGCGCACGCCCTGGTCCGCGGGCACGCCGGCGCGGCGCGACTCGACCGTGATGCGGTCGGCCACGATGAAGCCCGAATAGAAGCCCACGCCGAACTGGCCGATGAGCTGGGCGTCGGCCTTCTGGTCGCCGCTGAGCTTGCTCATGAAGTCCTTGGTGCCGCTCTTGGCGATGGTGCCCAGGTTGTCGATGGCTTCCTGCTTCGACAGGCCGATGCCGTTGTCGGCGATGGTGAGCGTGCGGGCCTTCTTGTCGAAGGACACGCGCACTTCGAGGTTGGGCGCGTCTTCGTAGAGCGCGGGGTTGTCGATGCCTTCGAAGCGCAGCTTGTCGCAGGCGTCCGAGGCGTTGGAAATCAACTCACGGAGAAAGATTTCCTTGTTCGAGTAGAGCGAGTGCGTGACGAGGTGCAGCAGCTGGGCCACTTCGGCCTGGAATGGGAGTTTGGTCGTTGCAGTCATGGGTCTCTGGGGTCGAAAAAAGAAACGGGTGGCGGACGGCCACATCGCGATGTGGCGCCGAGCCGGCTATTTTCAACTGTTGCAACGTGAAGAGATACCGGATGGCGCAATCCGTTTCACCAGCGCGTGCCGTGCCCTTCCTAGAATCCGCCGCGCAGGGCACACCTGCCCGGCATTCATGTCACGGAAACAGGGAGAGAAAAAAATGGAAATCAGCAACTTCAAGAAGTGGTCCGCCGAGTTCATCGGCACGTTCTGGCTCACGTTCGGCGGCTGCGGAAGCGCGGTGCTCGCCGCCGCCTTCCCGCAACTGGGCATCGGCTTCGCCGGGGTGGCCCTGGCCTTCGGGCTCACGGTGCTCACCGGGGCCTACGCACTCGGGCCGATCTCGGGCGGGCACTTCAACCCGGCCGTGTCGGTGGGCCTTGTGGTCGGCGGGCGCTTCAAGGCATCGGCGCTGCCGGGCTACGTCATTTCGCAGGTGCTCGGCGCCATCGTCGCGGCCGGCGTGCTGTACCTGATCGCCACCGGCAAGCCCGGCGCCGAGGTGGGCGGCTTTGCCACCAACGGTTACGGCGAACACTCGCCCGGCAAGTTCAACATGGTGGCGGCGCTCCTGACCGAGGTCGTGCTCACGGCCATCTTCCTGATCGTCATCCTCGGCGCGACCTCCCGACGCGCGGCGCCGGGCTTCGGCGGGCTGGCGATCGGCCTGTGCCTCACGCTGATCCACCTGATCTCGATCCCGGTCACCAACACCTCGGTCAACCCGGCACGCAGCACCGGCCCGGCCCTGTTCGGCCCTTCGTACGCCGTGTCGGAGCTGTGGCTGTTCTGGGTGGCGCCGATCGCCGGCGCCATCGTCGGCGCGCTGATCTACAAGCTGCTGCTGTCGAGCCCGGCCGACGAACCGCACCCGACGCTCGCCCGCGCAGCGAACGCCGGCTGAGCGAAGCTCAGGACCCCGAGGGCATGGGCATCGCGGTCGACTGGCCGATCGACTCGCTGCCGCTCTGGTGCGACGCGGCCACGGCCCCCCGGTAGACGTCATCTCTCGACACGTTGGCGGTCGGCATCGGCATCGCCGTCGATTGGCCGATCGACTCGGTGCCGCTCGGGCGGGCCGCCGCCATGGCACCGGCGAGCACTTCTTCCGACGAGATGGTGGAGTTCAGCATCGCGGGGCTGGTCGACTGGCCGATGGATTCGCTGCCGCCGCCGTTCCAGGCCTGGGCGGATGCCATCGCCGAGCCGAGCGAAGCGACCAGGGCCAGGGCACTGAGGGAAAGGATTCGGGTGTGAGCTGTCATGCGTATCTCCTGGAAGGTGGGTATCGGGTCTCGATCGGCGGGCGGGGTGTCTGCCGATGACCTGGACGCACTCTAGACAGGCAAAGTGAGCGCAGGGTGAGCAGAAAATGAGCTGGCGATGAGCAAGAGCGCTCAGCGCAGATGCACACGCGCGATGAGGCCGGGTCCGCCCTCTGCTTCGCCAAGATTGCGCAATTCGATGCGCATACCGTACCGCGCAGCCGCGGCCTGCGCAATGGCTAGCCCCAGGCCGCTGCCCGCGACGCCAGACCCCGGCACCCGGAAGAACCGGTCGAACACGCGCGCCATCCATTCCGAAGGAATGCCGGGACCCTGGTCGAGCACGTCGACCACGGCGTGCCCGTCGACGGCATGCACCCGCACCGTGACGAGGCTGCCGGCGCCCGTGTAGCGCAGCGCGTTGTCGATCAGGTTGTCGAACACGCACCGCAGCTCACTGGCGGGTACATCGACCTGCGGCGCGATGTCGCCTTCGAAGCCGACCTCGACGCCGCGCCGATCGGCCAACACCATCAGCTGCCCCAGGCTGTCGCGCAACAGGGCCACCACGTCGACAGGCCCGTCCACGCCACCGGAGGGCGGCGCTTCCTGGCGCGACAACGACAGCAACTGCTCGACGAGATGGAGCGCGCGCTGCACGCCGGCGTCCAGTTGCGCAAAGCGCGCGTCGGCTTCGACACCTCGTACATGCGGGCGCAGGTTCTCGATCTGCAGCGCGATCGCGGTCATCGGGCTGCGCAGTTCGTGGGCCGCGTCCTGGACGAAGCGGCGTTGCGTCGTGAACGCGGCCTGCAGGCGCATCAGCAAGCCATTGAAGGCGGCCACCAGCGGCGCGATTTCATCCGGCACCCGCGCCACCGGCAGGTCGACCAGGTGATGCGCGTCCTGCGTGCTCACGGCCCGCACCACGCCGCCCAGCGGACGCAGCGCGATCGAGACGATCCACCAGAGCAGCAGCATGGCCAGCGGCAACAGCAAGGCCACGGGCAGCCCCTCGAGCAGCGCACGCCGCAGCACGCTGTGCTGGCGAAAGCCGTCGCTCTGCAGCACCTGCACCCGCAGATGGCCCGGATGGCCCTCCGGCACGGCCGCGGTGTAGACGCGCCACGCCCCGTATTCCCCGGGCAGGGTTCGCACGTCGCTGAAACCCGGTCCCGGCTGCAACGGCACCGCCACGGCCGGCCACGAACTGGAAAGCAGCGCACTGCCGTCGGCGCTCCATATCTGCAGCACGAACGCGCCGCGCGCCAGGTCCGACGCCCCGCTCAGCGGCTGCAGCTGGGCGGGCTTGCGGTTGGCGGCGTAGGAGTCGGCCAGCAGCCGCATCTGGTCGTCCATGAAGTGGTGAATCAGCCGGCCGTAGGCCACATAGGAGAACCACGCGGTCAACCCACCGACCACCAGGTGCAGCGTCAGCAGCCAGACCAGCAGCCTGCCGCGCAGGGAGCGACGACGCCACGCCGCGAACCTCATGCAGGCAGCACCCGCCAGCCCAGCCCGCGCACGTTGCGGATCGCCTCGGCGCCGATCTTGCGGCGCATGCCGTGGATCAGCACGTCGACCGCATTGCTCGTGACTTCTTCGCCCCAGCCATAGATGCGCTGCTCGAGCTGCTCACGCGACAGGATCGCGCCGGGCCGCTCGAGCAGCGCATGCAGCAACGCGAACTCGCGCGCGGTGAGGGCTTCTCGCCGGCCGTCGATCAGCACCTCGCGCGTGGTCAGGTCGAGCTGCAGTGCGTCGCTGCCGATCAGCGAATGCGCCACGCCGTCGCGTCGCCGCACGACCGCGCGCATGCGCGCCAGCAGTTCGCGAAAGGCGAAGGGCTTGAGGAGGTAGTCGTCGGCGCCCAGGTCGAGCGCGTGGATGCGGTCTTCGAGGCCATCGCGTGCAGTCAGCACCAGCACGGGTGTCGCGTCGCCCGCCGCCCGCGCCTGTCGCAGCACCTCGGTGCCGTCCTGCTTCGGCAGCCCCAGGTCCAGCAACGCACAGGTGTAGCCGCCATCGGCCAGCGCACTCTGCGCCAGCCGGCCGTCGCGCACCCAATCGACCGACCAGCCAGCACCTTCCAGCGCCTGGGCCAGGCTGTGGCCGATCATCTCGTCGTCCTCGACCAGCAATGCGCGCACGGGGTCCCTCGAATCGGTGAAGACTGGGGTCGCAGCCTAGCGCGCGATTCTTAGCTGGGCCTGAGCACGGCGCAAGGGTTGCGCACCCGGCGGGGACGGTCAGCTGCCGCTAAGTTCGCCGCGCAAGCATGGCGCCCGCATCACACCCACCGCACATTCCCTGAAAGATCATCGCCATGAAGATTTCCATCCAGACGCTCATCGCCGCTGCCGGCCTGCTCGGCGCCCTGGCTGCACAAGCGCAGGCACCGGCCGCGCCCGCGGTCGAGACCCAGTCGGCCACGGTGAGCAAGACCGGCCTGGCGCCCAGCACGGGCAGCACGACCAAGACCCCCGCCCGGCAGGACCCCGCACAGATCACGGCCGCCCCCGGCGGCGGTGCGGGCAGGGTGTGGGCCAACGACAGCCACAAGGTCTACCACTGCATGGGCGACAAGTACTACGGCAAGACCAAGAAGGGCGAGTACATGACCGAAGCCGACGCCAAGGCCAAGGGCATGCACGCCTCGCACAACAAAGCCTGCGCCGCGTGAGGCTGGCTTTCGACGCGCTGCGAGCCGCGCTTCAGAACCGCTCGTCAGGGCCCAGGTAGCGCCACTGCCCGGCGGGCAGGTTGCCCAGCACCACGCGTCCGATGCGGATGCGCTTCAAGCCCACCACCTTGAGGCCGACCTGCTCGCACATGCGGCGGATCTGCCGCTTCTTGCCTTCGGTCAGCACGAAGCGCAGTTGTTCGGGGTTCTGCCAGTCGACGCGCGCCGGCCTCAGCGGCTGGCCGTCGAGGCTCAGGCCGTGGCGCAGCTTGGCGAGCATGGCGCGCGGAAAGACCGCCTGCACATTGGTCGTGACGGGATCGTCGTCATCGATGCGCACCAGTTGCCCCAGGGGCGCCGGCCTGTCCAGGCCGTGGTACGCCACGCGCACCAGGTACTCCTTCTCGATGCCCGAGTCCTCGCCGATGAGCTGGCGTGCGACGCGGCCGTCCTGCGTCAGCACCAGCAGCCCGACCGAATCGATGTCCAGCCGGCCGGCCGGCGCCAGGCCGCGCAACTGCGGTGGCGAGAAGCGGTTCGTGCTGGGGTCCTCGCGCCAATGCGTGCGCGGGTTGATGAGCATCACCGCGGGTTCGTGCCCATCCTCGGCCTGGCCGCTCACGTAGCCCATCGGCTTGTGCAGCAGGATGGTGACCTGCTGCGCCTGATGGCCGTGCGCCTTCTTGTCGACTTCGACCTTGTCGGCCGGCGTGACCTTCACGCCCATCTCGGCCGGCTTGCCGTTGACCTTGACCCAGCCCTGCGCGATCCAGTCGTCGGCCTCGCGGCGCGAGCAGATGCCGAGCTCGGCCATGCGTTTGTTGAGGCGGACGGGTTCGGCGGGCGTGGTCATGGGTCGATGAATGCGAGCGTGCGCCTATTCTCGTTCACCCTGCGTGACGTCCGAGTCACGCGCAAACAGCCATGTACCGCGCCGGGGTCAGATCTGCTCGGCTTCCTGCAACTCACCCGCGTGGCGGTTCGCCAAGCGCGGAATGCCCAAGTAGCGGCACACCGCTTGGGTCGACTCGCCGGCAGCGCCGACGGCGGCGCGCAGGCGCGTCTCGGTCACGGCAAGCGCACGGGTCCAGTAACGGACTTCCTGCGGCTCGCCCAGATTGATCCACCCCGTGTCCCGGGGGCTGCGGACTTCTACGTCGTTGGTCATCACCATGTCTCCATCGGTCGATTCTTGATGCCCCAGCAAAGTGCCACGCGACCTCAAACGGTGCGAGAGGACGGTGCGGATCGCTGTTGCAGGATGTGTCCGACATGACGATGCGCCGCTGCGGAGGGCGCTGTTTGGCCGCTCACCCACCGTCGGTCACGCCGCAACGCCGGAGGTGCGCACGCCAGCTCGTGAGCGCGCCGATCTCGCCGTCCGGCACGCAGGCGAGCACGCCATGCAGCACCTCGGCATAGCGCGAGAGCGGCAGACGCACCATGAGCCGCACGCGCGGCGCGGCGTGTTCGCAGGCTGCATGGGCGTGCAGCAAAGGTTCGCAGCGCAGCACGCCCACGCCCTCGCACGCCGCCAGCGACCGACGCACACGACAGGCATCGACCGAGGCCACCGTGACATCGAGGACGTGAAAGGCCGTCTCGCGGACGGCGGGTGTGGCACCGGGAGGCTCCCGGTAGGCGGCGTAGGCCATGGCGTTCCTGCTGGAAATG
>CALRYR010000182.1:0-7971 GCA_943372425.1 Variovorax sp. YR752
GGGCTTCATGGAGGCACCGGGAACGAAATGCTGGCGCAGGTGCCGCCGTCGCGCAAGGGGGTCAACCGCAGGGCGGCGCGCTCGCCATGCACGGCGGCCAGGCGTTCCCTGACCTGCGCCAGGCCGAAGCCGCCATCGGACGACGGCGAGGCGTCGGGGTCGAGCCCGGTGCCGGTGTCGCACACCTCCAGGGTCACCAGAGCGCCCGTCACGCGGGCGCGCACGGTGATCTCGCCCCCCGCGACAGCTGGTTCCAGGCCGTGCCGGATCGCGTTCTCCACCAGCGGCTGCAGCAGCAGCGGCGGCACCGGCAGGTCGCGCAGCGCGTCGGGCAGGTCGAGCGCGTAGCGCAGGCGGTCGCCCATGCGCACCTGCATCAGCGCGAGATAGTCGGACAGCCGGTCGAACTCGGCGGAGAGCGGATGCGACAGCGCGCGGGAGCCGGCGAGCGTCACGCGTAAATAGCTGTTGAGCCGGTCGAGCATGGCGACGGCGCGTGGTGGGTCGAGCGTGATCAGCGCGCGCAGGTTGGCCAGCGTGTTGAAGAGCATGTGCGGTTCGAGTTGCGTCTCGAGCAGCTTGAGCTTGGCCTCGCTCGCATCCCGTTCGGCCGCGCTGATCTTGGCGGCCATGGTCGCGGCCTTGCCGCGCGCATGGAAGTAATAGCTGCCGATGATCCCCGCCAGGATCGTGATGGCCAGGCTCAGCTTGTTGTCGCGCGGCGTGTTCACGAAGCCGGGGGTCAGGAACAGGTCGCCGATGCGATCGCCGACCACAAAGCCGCAACCGATACCGAGGCCGGTCAGCAGCAGCCCGCGCCAGCCCTTCGGCCAGCCATGGCCTCCGGAACTGTCGCTGTGGCAATGGCGCTCGTCGAAGAAGTAGCGACCGAACTCGATCACGCCCCAGGTCACGGTGCCGACAGACACCGAGTAGCCCAGTTGCGTGAAGTAGCTCTTGGCCGGCCAGATCAATGTGGTCAGCACCGCGATCGCGCAACAGAACGCCAGCACCTGCAGGTAGTGGCGGGCTGCGTCGATCCAGCGGATGTTCATGGCGCCAGATTCTGGACGAAGAAGCCCGTGATGGCCGCGTTGGCCAGGTCGGCCTGCGGCCAGGGCGAGCCGCCGGAACCGTGCGACATCACGACGAGCCGGCCATTGCCGCGTTGAGGTGCCGCGTCGAGCGCGGCCTCGACGACGAAGGGGCCGCGCTGCAGCCGCGCGGCAGGCGCGGCCGTGGGATAGAACACGGTGATCGGGCCACTTTCGGGCGGCGCGGCAAGGGTCGTGAGGCCGGTGGCGGCTGACGCCACGGCGCTCGCGAGGCCGAACGCCGCTGCGGCCAGCAGCCGGCGCGTGCGCGTGGCTACCACGGCTCGCCCCTGGTGTTCGCCGAGAGCCTGGCGCGTTCACGCTGCACCATGCTTTCCATCAGGTCGTTCCCCGGCGCGAACACCCAGACGGAGAGCCCGTGAAAGAGCAGGCCGACGCCCCAGCCGAGCAGCGGGAAGATCGCCCAGGCCCGGCCGTGGTACAGCGAGAGCGCGATCAGCCCCAGGTTCACCGCCGCGTAGACGCACGCGTGGAAGAAGAAGCCGAGCTTGGCCTTGGCGCGGCGCCGGGCCAGCTGGTCGAGTTGAAGGTCGGTGTGTTGCATGAAAGTCTCCTTGGATATCAGGCGCTTTGGCGGTTGTCGAGGGCCGCGCCGCGCCGCAGCGCCAGCTTCCACAGCCGCAGGCCCCGCGCCGCGAAGATGCCGCTGAAGGCGCCGTACAGCATGCCGACGCACAGCGCGAAAACCCGGTCGTTCGCCAGCGACGGGTGCATCGCCACCTGCACCGAGACGGCGTACTTGGTGAAGAAGATGCCCATCATCAGCACCAGCGGCACGGCGGTGCCGGCGAGGTGGAAGCGGCGCGTGGCGGCGTCGTAGCGCACGGCGTCGGGCAGTGCGCGCCGCAGAACGAAGGCCCCGGTCGCCAGCGCGGCGGCAGCCCAACCCAGCACCGCGACGGGCTGATGGCTGAAGACCGACAGCACACCGTAGACCGACAGGGCGGTCATCGCGAACGGCAGCATCGTGGCGTGCCGGAGCGCGACGTGGTGCGTCGCCAGTTGTCGGCCGCCCAGCCAGAGCAGCAGGGCGAAGAGGGCGAACACCCAGAGAGGCGTGCCGGCGAGGATCTGGATCAGCATGAGGGGCTCCTGAACGAGAAGGTGGGTGGAAAAGCGATGGGTCGGACGCGACTGTGCGACGACGCGGCGCGCAGCGACAGCGCGATGCGACGAAATGCGGATAGGCGGTGCCGGCGGTCGGGGGCCGGCGCGAACGTAGGGCCCGTGTGGTCTGCCGCGCCTGTGCCGCGCAGTTGATCTGCGTCAACGGGCCGGCGCCACGTGCCTGCAAGATGGGTGCTGTCACGCGTCCACTGTTCCGCACAGCCGCGATCCGCCTCAATCCCCGCTCTCCCTGGAAAGTCAGAAATGTCCCTCTTTCACGCCGTCGCCTTTGTCGACCATCAATCCGCTCAGGTGGTGCAGTTCGACTCCGAACACACGGTGGAGCGAAAGATCCACGCGCATGCGCACTACACGCGCCAGCATGGCAGCGCCGTGCGCTCGGAGCATGAGTTCTTTGCCGAGGTCTGCGGCGCGCTCGAAGGCATCGCCGAGGTGCTCATGGCTGGCGGCCACACCGGCCTGGCCGATTTCCGCCACTACGTCGAGAAGCATCGCCCGCTGACGGCCGCACGAATCACCGGCTACGAGGTCGTGGACCACCCGAGCGAGAAGGCATTGGTGGCGCTGGCGCGCAAGCACTTCGTCAAGTACGAACAGATGGGCGGCATGGGCACGCCGGCCTGAGAACCTGAAAGGCTGCGCGTTGTCAGGTGGCCGTGAGCCACTGCGCGGCAATCGCCTGCGGTGACACGGATGTCTCGGCATCGGCGACGATCGCCACCGCACGCTCGGATGCGCTGAGCGGTTCATCCACGCCGGCCAGCTTCTCCAGCACCGCCAGATCGGCCTCCGACGCGTCCGCGCCGCCGGCCTGCCGTGCTTCGATGCGTCGCCGCAGCAGCGGCAGCAGGGCGCGGCAATCGAGCACGGAGAAAGGCGCGCCCTTCGCGCTGGCCAGTGCGGCGAACGCAGCCCGCTCGGAATGGCGCAGGAAGGCCGCATCGACGATCACCGGCCAGCCGGCGCGCATGCTGGTGTCGGCGACCTGCTGCAGACGCGCGTAGGTGCGGTGGGTGGTCGCCGAATCGTAGATGCCACCCGGCACATGATCGCGCGACGAGGCGCGCGCCTCCAGCCCGAACAGGCGCTTGCGCTCGACGTCGGATCGCACGCAGATGGCGCCGGCCGCTTCGAGCACGCCTTGCGAGACGAAGCTCTTGCCCGAGCCCGGCAGCCCGTGGGTGATGGCGAGGCGCGCATCGTCTGCGGTCGACAGCGCTTCTGCGAGCGCGACGTAGGCGGACGCATTGCAGCCACCGACCGCCTGCACACCCTGCCGTTCGGCGAGCGTGGCCACCTGCGCACGCACCAGCGCGCGGCAGACCATGGCAAAGCGCAGGCCGGGGAGGGCGTCGTAGTCGCCGCTGGCGGAGAGGTAGGCGTTGATGAAGCGGAAAGCGAGCGGGCGGCGGTCGTTCGCCAGCAGATCCATGGCCAGAAAGGCGATGTCGTCGACCACGTCGATCCAGCGCAGCGCCGCGTCGAACTCGATCCCGTCGAAGGCCGTGGCCTGATCATCGAGCTGCAGCACATTGCCCAGGTGCAGGTCGCCGTGGCATTCGCGCACACGGCCTTGGCGTCGACGCGCATCCCACCAGGGCGCCAGCGTCTGCAACTGCCCGGCCAGCCAGGCGCGCAGCGCCGGTGTCTCGGCCGTCTCGCCGAGGCCTTGCACCACCTGCGCGTGGGCTGCGGCGGTCCCGAACGCGCTGTCCGCGGGCGCCACGGCGGCGTCGCGGTGGAACCCGGCCAGTGTCTGCGCCATGTCGTCGACGTGGTGCGATGCCAGCGTGCCGGCCATCAGCATTTCCCGCCACAGCGCACCATCCGGGAACCGGCGCATGCGGACCGCGGCATCGACCACCGTGCCGGGGCCGCCGAAGCTGGCGCCCTGCCCGTCATCGCAGACCTCCACCACGTCGTGGTAGAGCGAAGGCGCCAGCCGCCGGTTCAGCCGCAGCTCCTCGTCGCAGAACCGGCGCCGCGCGGCCAGCGTCGTGCAGTCCAGGAATGGCAGCCGCAGGGGCTTCTTCAGCTTGTAGGCCGTCGAGCTGCCGAGCAGCAGCCACGAGATGTGCGTTTCGATCAACCTCGCGGGCACACCGTCGGTCGCCGCGAGCGATGTCTGGAGCGCCGCGACACGTTCGCGTGCCGCGGCCAGGGGTGACGAGGGATCCATGCAAGACACCATACAGGCAGTGGTGATCACACAGCCGACTGGGCGGGCATCGATCGTCGGGCACGTGAAGCGTGCCTCCGGCCTTTCGCCGTCTTGGCCTGAGCGGGCACCGGCCATCCCATGAAGGCTATGGCTTCACGATGGCCAGGTTGTACGGACGCGCGTCGATATGGAACGGACTGTTCGGAATCGGACTGAGTCCCCCCGTCAATGGATCGACGCGGGCCAGCGCGACAGTGATCGTGATGAAGTTGCCCACATAGGCCAGGCTGCCGGTCGCATCGAAGGTCGTGTAAAGAGGGCCATCGTCGGTTCCGTTCTCGAAGGTTTGACCCGGCGCGCTGGTGAGCGCGCCTGTGCCCGGGTCAATGCTGAAGACCAGCAGCGGACCGTTCTCGCCAGTGCTCGCGTAGGCGAAGGTGCCGGCTGGGTTGACGGCAATTGCCCGCCATCCAGAACCAGGGTACGGCCCCGTGAAGGGACTACCCGTCAGTGGTGTGAGGGCGCCGGTGGTTGAATCGATGCTGAAACCGGAAACACTGGCTTCGTCGTTCGCCACATACGCGAAGGTTCCTGCCGGGTTGACCGCAACGGAATAGGGGCTGCCGGCGTTGGCGAACGGGCTGCCCGGAATGGGGGTGAGCGCGCCGGAGGTCTGATCGATGCTGTAGCCCGAGATATTGCCGCCGTTCTGGTTCGCGACGTAGGCAAAGGTGCCTGCCGGATTCATGGCGATGCGGATCGGGATCGTGCCGGCAGCGAACGGACTCCCGGGCATTGCGGTGAGCGTGCCGTTGGCCTGATCGATGGTGTAGCCCGAGATGTTGCCGCCCTGCCTATTGGCCACATACGCGAAGGTTCCTGCAGGGTGGATCGTGATGGAGCCCGGCTCCGCCCCAGACATGAACGGACTCCCTGGCAATGGCGTGAGTGCGCCGGTGGGCATGTCGACCCGATACGCGGAGATGTTGTGGGTGCCTTGGTTCGTCGCATAGACGAAGGTGCCGCCCGGCGTGGTCGCGGTCGACACCCAGCGGGGGTCGACGCCTGCAGCAAAGGGGCCACCAGGCACTCTCGAAAAGTCGCCGGTGACCGTGTCGACGCGATAGCCCAGAACCTGGTTGTTCCCATAGTCCGGCACGTAGAAGAACGCGGCCTGCGGCGTGGTCGCGCACGTGATGCTGACGCCGGTGATGGGGGTCACGACATGAGCGCCCGAACCGTTGGCGACGGTGCAGGTCTGACCGACGGGCTGCGCGCTCACGGCGACGCTGTAGGTACTGGAGGACGCGACCGGCGTGGCGAAGACGAAGGCGCCGTCGGCAGTGAGGACCAGGGCGTCGGCGCCGTTGTTTTGCAGGGTGATCGTGCCGCTCAAGCCACTGACCGTGCCACCGATGGTGTACGTGTTCGTCGCACAGATGACGTTGACGTTGGAGACGTCGGCGGCCAGGTTGGATTGAACACCGTTGGTGACCGTACAGGTCTGGCCTGCCGGCTGCGTGTCGACGGTCACATGGCTGCTGCTGTTCCACGCGACCGGCGCAGCGAAGACGAAGGCGCCGTTGGCGCTGACGGTCTTTGCGTCGGTGCCGTTGTTTTGGAGCACGAGCGTGCCGGTCAGTCCGGAGACCGACCCTCCAACCGTGTAGGTGGTGGCGGAGCAGGTGACAGCGATGTTCGAGACGCTGGCCGTGATGCCCGCGCCCGAACCGTTGGACACCGTGCAGGTCTTTCCGGCAGGCTGCATGCTTACTGTGACCGCATACGTGCTGGCGACCGGGGTCGGGAAGGTGAAGTTGCCGTTGGCGTTGATGGTGAGCGCATTGGCGCCGTTGAGCAGGAGTGAGATTGAATCGCCCGGCGACAGTCCGGTGGCCGTGCCTCCGATGTTGTAGGCAGTCGTCGAGGTGACGACGGCACCGCCGCCCGGTGTGACGGGAAGCGTGACCAGCACGAGCGGGCCGAGCGAGCCCGGTGCCTGGAGTTGCACACTGGTCGATGTTGCGGTCAGCACATAGGCATCGAAGAAGCCGTCGATGCCCTTGCCATTGGCCACAAAGGGTGTGGTGGTCGGATCGAAACCGGCTGTTGCGACGCTATGGTCGCCTTGGAGCAGTTGCAACAACGGGGCGATCAGCACCGAGGTTCTCGCCTGCAGGTATTGAGCGGTTGTGACCCGCGATAGCAGTGCCAGCACTTGGGCGTTGCCGGTGGGTGCCGAGGCGTCGGCGACGAGACCCGCGGCCGCATACGAGATCAGCGTGGTGAGCGGGTCGATGTTGACGATGCCGCTGATGACGGGAGTGCCCGCCGACGGAACAGCCACCGCATTCAACGGCGCGCCCCAGGGGGTCGTGTAGCTGGCCAGATAGACCGCGGCAGATCCCGCCGCACAAGTGCTGGTGTCCACGGCGTAACTGCCGTCGGTGGCCGTGCTGCCGGAGGCGCAGATCCGGCCCGTCGAGTCTTGCACCTGGACCGTCTGTCCGGGCACAGGGTGCCCATAGGCTGCGGTGCCGCTGATCGTGTAGGTCGCGGGCGTGGCGGGTGATGTTGGCGTGGTCGGCTCAGACGATCCGCCGCCATTCCCGCCGCCACAGGCGGCCAGGGTCAGCAGCATGAAGGCCGCGAGGCCCAGGAGTTTGCGTGGGAGCATGGAGTCGACGGCCTTGGAGGATGCTGTGCGGCCGGTGGTGCGTGTGGTCGCCATCCGGCTGCCTTGTGAAGTCCTGGGGGACTTGGAGAAGCGGCGCCGCGCTTGCGCACGGTATGGTGAAGCATGCGCCTCGTTCAATGAATGTGAACAAAATATGCATCCATCGGGCGTGACCTTGTTGGCACTTCCCAGGCTTGCGACGTGCGTCGTACTGTTGCGCGGAAGGCCGCGTTACTGACGCGCTGCTGTCCAACTTGTCGAACGCAGCAGGAGGGCGGTCTCTCGGTCAGAGAATCCGCAGGGCCGCGGCCTGGGCCTTGAGTTCGGCGCGGAACGCGGGATGCGCGATGCCGATCAGCTCGAGCGCGCGCTGCCGGGCCGACTTGCCGCGCAATTGGGCGACGCCGTATTCGGTCACGACATAGTTGATGTCGTTCTTGCTGGTGCTGACATGCGTGCCCGGTGACAGCACCGGCACGATGCGCGAGATGGTGTCGTCGCGCGCCGTCGAGGGCAGCACGATGAAGGCCTTGCCGCCGCGGGAGCGATTGGCCGCCCGCACGAAGTCGGACTGACCGCCCGTCCCGGAAATGGGCGCCAGCCCCAGGCTTTCGGAGCCGCACTGGCCCAGCAGGTCGATCTGCAATGTGGCGTTGATCGCCATCAGCTTGTCGTTCTGCCCGGCCAGCGCGGGATCGTTGGTGAAGTCGACCGGATGGATCTCCAGCGCCGGGTTTCGGTCCATGAAGTCATAGAGCTTGCGGGACCCCAACGCGAACGTCGCCACCATCTTGCCGGGCAGATAGGTCTTGCGGCTGTTGTTGACCGCGCCGCATTCCACCAGGGAAAGGATGCCGTCGCCGATCATCTCGGTGTGGATGCCGAGGTCA